>NZ_JAPYKP010000227.1:0-5792 GCF_037179725.1 Mesorhizobium sp. Cs1321R2N1
GTCGACGCTCGCAGCGGCGGCTCGGCTTCCGCGACCTTGGCGCGTCTCATGCCGGCGACCGCCGGCTCGACGCCACCCTCCATCATCCTCCGGCGCTCGACGATGCGCTCGGCGACATAACGCGTCACGGAATCGGCGACAGGTTTCATCTCGGTCGATTCGGCAAGCACGACCCGGCCAACGCGTGTGTCCTTGAGGAAGCGGTACGTGCGGCGGTCGCGCCCCATCGCGACATGGCTGACGGCGTCGATCCATAGGCGCGGCTGTAGCCCCGAGGAGACGACAAAGTCGAAATTGTCCATGTCGGCTGGAACATCGGCAAAGACGGGTGCGAGGTCCGCGGCCAGGAGGTCGAGGCGCATGCGGTGCGCCTCGCGCATGTCGACGACAACATCGTCGCGGTCAGCGAAGGCGTTCTTCACGTCACGGATGGCGTCGGACAGTTTGCTTGATGGATCGATCTTCTCGCCTGCGTCCTTCATCGGCGTCGGCCTCGCGGGTTTGGTTAACATGCAGTTAACACAGCCGCCGGCAAAATGCACTGGCGAGATCAAGGCGGGGAGGCGTCCGGGCGAGGTCGCGCGGGACGTGTCAACCGGTCGCGGCGAGTTTCGGGCGCAAGGGCCTGGCGCGGCGGTTCATGTTGCGCCGGATGATCGTGGCAACCAGCCCAGGCGCCTCCTCTATCAGCATATGGCCAGCCCCCAGCACGTGGTGGACATGAAATTGCGCGGGCAGATTATCCGTGTGGGTAAAGGGCAGCACAGGATCGTCGCTGCCCCATACCACCATCACCGGCATGGTCAGGGTGTCCAACCGGTCGCGCGGGATGACGCCCTGCCGGTCGTCGCTGGTCATGGCGGCAGCAATCTCGATGAGTTTCTCCACCTGGCCAGGTCGCTCGCGCATCTCCGCAAGGGCGTCCACGGTGTGATCGATGGGCCGCGTCAGTGGTCCCGACATCGCAACGAGGCACGCCCGGATGTCGGATGGGCCCCTCGCGGCGGCAAAGCGGCGCAACAGCGGGCCGTTGATCTCCACGCCGAAGCCGCCAGGCGCCAGAAGCGTCAGCGACGCCACCTTCTCGGGCTCGGCCAGCGCCATCAGCGCCGCCACCGCGCCGCCCATCGAGTGGCCCACCAGATGAACGCGCTTCAGAGACCGCGCGGTGAGATCGGCCAGGACAGCCCTTGCCGCCACCTTGGCCGGGCCGGCGCCGGGGAAATCGAGCGACAGCCCGTGTCCGGGCAGGTCATAAGCGAGTGTGCGAGCCGCAGGCGACAGCGACGGGACCACTTCGTGCCAAATATCGTGGCAGCCGCCGAAACCATGCAGTAGGACGATGATCTTCGAACCGGCACCTTGTTCGGTGGCATGAAGCGATGAAATCATGAAGCTGGGGGCTTGTTGCAGGGCTATGAGAAACGCGAGACCACAGTCAATTGCGGCTGGATTGCGCCTCGTCTAGTGGGATGGCCAGTAAAATTTTCGCGATTTGTACGATTGATGACAGAACTCGCCGCCTAAGCGATATTCGATGATCGGTGCGTACGAAATCGACAATGCTCAGCGCCGTCGATATCGCTTGGCGTTAGCCAGCGCTGCCGAGTCCGGCGGCGCGTAACGCGCCGACCAAGCGCTCGGTCAGATCGGCCGGATATTTTCGGTCAATGAAGGTCGCGCGCGGATTGGCGGCGAATTTCGGAAATTTGGCGTTCAGCTCGTCGAGCAGCTTGCGCGCCAGATTGTCCTGACCGGCGATCTTGGCGCCGATCAGCCGGGCGGCAAGATAATGCGATTTCGTTGCGGTTGTTCTCAGAGAGGAACTGGCGATCGCCGCCTTGTTCGTGTCGCCAAGCATGAGTTCGCCGGCGAAAAGTCCAAAATCCCACCATGTCGGATGACCGCTGGAGGCGTCCACGGCCTGGGCCAGGATCGGCGTCCCCTCGGCATACCGGCCGGCGAAAATCAGTCCGTAGCCGTAGGCGGCAGCCATGGCTATATCGTAGTGGTTAAGGTCATAGGCCTTGCGCATCCAGCGCAGCGCCTCGTCGGCGTTACCAAGTCGCGAATAGATGTAGCCATAGGCGCGATGCGCGTTGGGGCTGGTCGGTCCCATCTGCACGGCGCGGTGGGCGAATGTAAGCGCCTTGTCGATCGTCGCATCCGGCGGGTAGGCGTAGTGGTCGTTCACGGCCTCAAGCTGCAACGAAGCGAGCTCGGAATAAACCAGCGACGATTTGGCGCCGTTTTCGGCGAGGTTTTCGAGGCAGCGATAGGCGGCCTCGTGGGTCCTGGCGTTCTGGTCGAGATAGTATTTGCCGTTGAACAACAGGCACCGCGTCAGGCCGGCTTGTATGCCGCTCTGTTCGAGATAGCTATAGATCGTGCCGGAATCGGGAAGAGCGGACGTCAAGATGCCGGCTATACGGCTCTCGACGGCGGTGGGTGCGCTGTCGGCGGCGGTCAGGTTGCGCGACAAAAGGACCCGTCCGGTCGCCACGCTCTGCAGTTCGATCGTGATGTCACCGGTATCCGGTCCAGGCAGAATGTCGAAGATGAAGCTCGTGGCATTGGTGACCGGATCGGTCGTGTCGACCGTGTCGCGACCGATGAAGTCGATCGTATCGAAGCCGCTCAGGCCGGCGCGCAGCGTTGCGGCGACACGGCTGGCATCCGTGCCGCTGGCCTTGACGGCGATGTAGACGAGCGGCAAGTCCTCGCTGGACGACGCGACGCTGCCGGTCAGGCCCGCGGTCTCCAGCGTGGCCGCAAGGTCGCCGCCTGCCAGCAGCGCACCGCTGCCCTGACGCAGGATCAAAACGCCGAGCATGGCGATGACGACGGCGATCGCCATCCAGAAAAATCTGAGGTGACGTGCCACCGCCGGCGCCGACGCGACCATCGGTGCCGGCAAGGCAGCGGCCGGAATGGCACTTTCGGCAGTGTCGCGTTGCGCCGATGGAGCCGCCACCGCCGCTCCGTTCTGGATGGCGGATTGGGACGTCTCCGGCAAGCGGATTGCGTTGAGCTCATAGGCCGGGACATAGCCGCCGCGCGGAATGGCTATGCGGACAGGCTCGGCAACACCTTCATTGGCAAAATACTGCTGCAGCAAATCGCGCAGCCGGCCGGCCTGAACCCGCACCACCGCGTCGGTCGAAGGATCGAAATCGCCATCCTTGCCGAAGACATCCATGGCGATGGAAAAGCCCTTGAGCCTGTCGGCTTCGCCTGCCTGTTCGCGTTCGACAAGATAACGCAACAGCTTGCGTGCCCGTTCGGATCTTCCGAACGTTTCGCTGGCAAGCAGTCGCTCCAATGTTTCGCGCACTGCGGGGGCGGCAGGCGTGGCATGCTGCAAGTGTCGATCCTCTCGAAGTCGGCACAGGTTAAGGCACGGATCATATAATGCCCGCACCGCCATACAAGTATACACGCATTATGTGATCGCGTACCTCACCGGATATTTTTCCGGTGGTTAACGGCCCGGCCGGTGTCGGTCACGGGATGGTCGTGGGAGCCAGTCGAGGCCAAAGCCTTGTGCGGGCTTGAAAAAATGGCGGCGCGAGGGAGCTGCTCCCGCGCCGCCGACGACCGATGCTATCGCGCTCTGCGACCGACGATACGGTTGGCCGCCGACGTCACCGCTTCCAGCGAAGCGGCGACGATGTTGGTGTTGATGCCGGCGCCGAACAGCTTACCGCCGGGATATTCCATCTCGACATAGGAGATGGCCGACGCATTCGAGCCGCGCTGCATCGAATGCTCGGAATAATCGAGCACCGACATCTCGACGCCGACATGGCGCGACAGCGCATCGACGAAAGCGTCGATCGGGCCGGTGCCGGTGCCCGATATCGTCGTTTCCTTGCCATTGTCGAGGATGACCGCCTCGACCACGCGCCGGCCCTTCACCTCGGTATCCGGATAGGTGTGGTGGTCGAGGAATTTCAGCCGGGCGCCCGGCTGGTCGACATAGGTTTCGAGGAAGCGGTCATGAATACGCTTTGCCGGCACTTCCTTGCCTTCGGCGTCGGTGATCGCCTGGATCGCCTGGCTGAACTCGATCTGCAGGTTGCGCGGCAAATTGAGGCCGTAATCGGCCTGCAGCACATAGGCGATGCCGCCCTTGCCCGACTGCGAGTTGATGCGGATGATGGCCTCGTAGCTGCGGCCGACATCGGCGGGATCGATCGGCAGGTACGGCACTTCCCAGTGCGGCGTGTTGGCCTTCTTCAAGGCCTTCATGCCCTTGTTGATGGCGTCCTGGTGCGAGCCGGAAAAGGCGGTGTAGACGAGCTCGCCGACATAGGGATGGCGCTCGGGAATCTTCAGCTGGTTCGAATATTCGTAGACGTCCTTCATCCGGTTGATGTCGGAGCAGTCGATGCCGGGATCGACGCCTTGCGTGTACATGTTGAGCGCCAGCGTGACGATGTCGACATTGCCGGTGCGCTCGCCATTGCCGAACAGCGTGCCTTCGACGCGGTCGGCGCCTGCCATCAGGCCGAGTTCGGTCGTGGCGATGCCGGTGCCGCGGTCATTGTGCGGATGCAGCGAGATGATCAGGTTTTCGCGGTTGTCGAGATTGCGGCACATCCACTCGATGCGGTCGGCATAGATATTGGGCGTCGACATCTCGACCGTCGACGGCAGGTTGATGATCAGCTTGTTGTCAGGCGTCGGCCTGACGATCTCGGTGACGGCGTTGCAAATCTCCAGCGCGACCTCGAGTTCGGTGCCGGTGAAGCTCTCCGGCGAATATTCGAAGCGATAGCCGCCGCCGGCCTTGGCCGCCATCTCGGTGATCATCTTGGCGGCGTCGGTGGCGATGCGCTTGATGCCGCCGACATCTTTCTCGAAGACGACACGGCGCTGCAACTCGCTGGTCGAGTTGTAGAAATGCACGATCGGGTTGGTGGCGCCCTTCAGCGCCTCGAAGGTGCGGCTGATCAGTTCGGGCCGGCACTGTACCAGCACCTGCAACGACACATCGGCCGGCACATTGCCTTCCTCGATGCACCAGCGGGCGAAATCGAAATCGGTCTGCGAAGCCGACGGGAAGCCGATCTCGATCTCCTTGAAGCCCATGTCGAGCAGCAGGCCGAACATGCGCGCCTTGCGCTCGTGGCCCATCGGATCGACCAGCGCCTGGTTGCCGTCGCGCAGGTCGACCGAGCACCAGATAGGCGCCTTGTCGATGATCTTCGAGGGCCAGGTCCGGTCGGTGAGGCCGACGGTAGGGTAGGGCTGATATTTTCGGGCTGCGTCCGGCATGCCCCGGCCACCTTGCTTGCCGGTAGCGGCCTCGCTGGCGCGGATGTCTTCTCGTGCGTTCATCGTCGTTTCTCCCGGCGGCTGGCGGGTCCACCTTTCAGGCGGATGTGGTGCCAAGCGGCGCCTTTACCAGAATTTCGTTCGCTTGATATGATTTGCCAAGGAGCATGCGCTTGCGCGGCGGCTCGACCGCCGGGCGCTCCTTCAGCGAGCCCGGCGATCGCCGATAAGGCCGAGAAGAAGCAGGGTCGAGGCAAGCGCGCGCACGGTCTCGCCGGCAAAGCCGGTCTGACGGGAAGCGGTGGTGGCGCGCGTGTTCATGGCCGTTCTCATACAGGAGCGACCTGTTGGAGGCAAGCGGGGCCGGGTCCGTCAAATTTCATCCCTAGCTGTGGAGCCTCAACAGGTTGTCCTTGGTCAGGCCCAGGCGACTGATTGGCGGTTTGGACTTTAGGCTCCCGTGCGGACGGTGCCAATTGTACCGATGCAGCCATATGGGCAACTCGGCGGCG
>NZ_JAPYKP010000228.1:0-5785 GCF_037179725.1 Mesorhizobium sp. Cs1321R2N1
GTCCGGGGGTGCGGCCGGCTTCGCGAAGCCGAAGAGCAAGCCGCAGGTGCCCGCGGCGGCGGCGGCCGGCTTCTCGGGACGCTGGGCCGCCAATGCCGACAACATCGCTTACAGCTTCTCGCTCAAGCAGAAGGGCAACAGCGTCTCCGGCAACTATCAGGGCGCCGACGGCAGCGCCGGAAATATCAGTGGCAAGATGAGTGGCAACATTCTGCGCTTCTCCTGGGTCCAGAAGGACGGCGCCCGCGGGAGCGGCAAGTTCGTGCTCGCCGACGACGGCCAGTCGTTCGACGGCACCTACAACTTCTCCAACAACCCCGATGCCGTCGAGGGCAGTTGGAACGGGACGCGGCAATGATCGCGAGGACCAGATGTTTTCGTCGGACGCAGCTTCAACAGGTACCCGAAGGAGTTGAGCCATGTCTTTCGAGCGAACGGCGCGCCGCTTGTGGGGGCTCCTCGCGGTATTGACGCTGATGTCTCTTCCCCAACCAGACCCGGCGCATGCCAGCGACTGCACGTCATTCTCAGGCGTCTGTGTGGATGAGCGCCTGACGTTCAACGGGAACTCACGCGTCCTCGAGATTACCCTGTGGCCAGATGGAAATACTGACGTTTTTAACGTAATCGTGCCCGGACAACCCCAGACGGAATGGAAAACTGGTTCAGTCCTAAGGCTGGCGGTTCAGCCGGATGGCACCGTGAGCTATTCGGCACAGGGTTGCTACGGCGGCAAATATGGACTCTCGTCAAGTTGCGGGAATTGGCGCCAGGTCACGCGACGATTCCCGCCCCTCCATTCTGCCAGCACCGGCGGAAGCGGAGGAGACTCGACTGCCGAAACGGGTGTCGATCGACCGGGACACGATTACGACCGGTTCGACTTGGAGGCTACAATCGCAGGCTTCGGACCCTGCAAATCGGCGTGCGAATCCGACGCAAACTGCAAGGCTTGGACTTACATCAAGCCCGGCGTTCAGGGTCCGAAACCAATATGCTGGCTGAAATCGGCTGTGCCGCCGCCAACGCCGAACGGCTGTTGCGTCTCGGGTGTGAAGGCGGGAACAGCCTCGGCCCCTCCGTCGCCGCCGGAAAAGCCCGTCAAGCACACCGGCAGGAGCAACGCGTGTGTCGCCTATGGCGATCGCATGTCCGCCATTGCCAGCGAGGCGCGCGGCCTTGGCTGTAAATTCGTCCAGACCGCCCCCTGGAACAACCCCCAGGACTATTGGCTGCAGCGATGCGTGGCGCATTCCGGCGACGGTGTCGCCGATTCCGAAGAGGCTAGGTTCAAGCAGCGATTGAACGACTGTAAGGCCGGCGGTGGAAGTAGCGCCGCCGCGGCGGGTGACGGTGGTGGCGGGGCCGATGCCTCCTGCGGCGGGAGGACGGCGACGGTGGTGATCAACCAGCCGGGGCTGGATAAGCTCAATGTCCGCAATGCTCCCGATGGCCAGGTGACCGGCACGGTTCCGGAAGGCCAGGCTGTGTCGGTGGCCGGTCCGTGCGGCAAGACCGGCGGCGCTGCAGGCATCATCGCAAACAAGCAAGGCGGCGGCGATGGCGGTTGGTGCCGGATCAGCGCGCCGGTGTCCGGCTGCGTCTCTGCCCGGTTCCTGAAGTTCGGCGGCGGGGCAGCCGGATTCGCCAAAAGCGCGGCGGGGTTCGCCAAGTCGAAGGGAACGCAGGCATCGGCGAGGGCCGGCTTCGGCGGAAGCTGGAGCGCCAACGCCGATAACGTCGTCTACAGCCTCTCGCTGCAGCAGAACGGCAACGGCGTCTCCGGCCGCTACCAAGGTAATGACGGCAGCGCCGGGCAAATCAACGGCAAGGTGAGCGGCAACGTGCTGCGCTTCTCCTGGGTCCAGAAGGACGGCACCCGCGGCAGCGGCAAGTTCACGCTCTCCAGCGACGGCCAGTCGTTCGCGGGCAACTACAATTTCGGCAACAATCCCGACACCGTCGAAGGCAGCTGGAACGGAACGCGGCAGTAGCCGGGAAAGGCGCCCAATGATAGCCGAAAAAGGCCGAAACGGAGATAGCGGGTGGCGCTCGGGCATCGTCGCGCCGTTCGGATTGGAGCCGCCGATCAAGGCCGCGACTGCCAGGGGGGCGTACGCGACCTTGACGGGATACACCATCGGCCGATTGCTCCTGCCGCCGTTAGTAATGTTTGGGGTTCTCGTGCCATCGGACGTGACAATAGCTGCTAACCTCAAGCTCACATGTGGGCGCGCCGACGTCATGAACCCCAACTGGGCTGTACCGATTACGTTTGTGTACGCAGGGGACGAGGCCGGCCCGGTAACGGTCACCGGACCTTTCGGAAGCTTTTCGATCACCGTTAGACCGCCCGGCGAGGCTCTGGATGGCACCGCCAAAGTCCGCATCAAGCTGCCGGTTCGCGCCGATCTCGAAGCGTACATCGAGAAAAGTCGCGATCCGGCGTCAAATTCCGACGACAACCACGCTTTCCTCACCGCGCGCGATGCGTGCCTGCAGAAGCTCGCCCCGGCACCAAGGGGCGTCGATGTCGTAGCGGGACTGAGGATTGGCCTATTCGCCGACAGGGACGAGTCGAGCGGCGAGGATGCCTTTGTCGATTTCAGGCTCAGATACGATTCGGAAAGCGGGGCGCCGGACGGGGCGATGACCGTGGAGCCTCTCTCAGCTCAGTGCGTGTTGGAAAGGTGACGCGGTCTGGGAACAGATGGCGAGTGGGAGCTTCGCCTCACGACACGTGACGGGATTTCAGCTGCGGTTATCAACACACCAATTCAACCGGTCTTGGAGTGCACAATGCCCCTCATGTCAGTTCTGCGGATATCGGTCGTCGGCCTTATGGTCATGTCATGCGCGGCAATCGTCACCCCGGCATTCGCTCGCGACCGTCCGGGAACGCCGACGGATCCGAGAATAGGGCTATGCGGCGAAACAACATTGGACCTTTGCTTGAGTTGGAAAAATACGGCGGGATCCCTCTTCACGGTCG
Organism: Mesorhizobium sp. Cs1321R2N1; assembly: GCF_037179725.1. Classification (NCBI taxonomy): domain Bacteria; kingdom Pseudomonadati; phylum Pseudomonadota; class Alphaproteobacteria; order Hyphomicrobiales; family Phyllobacteriaceae; genus Mesorhizobium; species Mesorhizobium sp. Cs1321R2N1. Next base: position 2,993 of record NZ_JAPYKP010000228.1, read on the forward strand.
GCGGAATGCGTCCCGAATTGGTCGGCTTCGAGGTCGAGATGACCAAAAATGGGAACAAGTACGCGCCGCCGGTTTTCTGCGCAGGCGACACGCAACTGGGGCAATGTTGGATACGTTCCTATTTCGATTACCACACGACACCACACCAGGAGGAGACCAGCACAATAAACAATGTCGGCTTCCGGACCTCGGCAGACCCGAACACCAAATACTGCTTCAGGGTCAGGGCACGAAGGAAATCCGACCAAGTTGTTTCAGCGGTTTGGTCCGGCACATCCTGTGTCACGACGCCATCCCAGCCGATCGCTTCACCTCCACCGCCGGAGAAGCCTGTCAAGCACACCGGCAGGGGCAACGCGTGTGTCGCCTATGGCGATCGCATGTCCGCCATTGCCAGCGAGGCGCGCGGCCTTGGCTGTAAATTCGTCCAGACCGCCCCCTGGAACAACCCCCAGGACTATTGGCTGCAGCGATGCGTGGCGCATTCCGGCGACGGTGTCGCCGATTCCGAAGAGGCTAGGTTCAAGCAGCGATTGAACGACTGTAAGGCCGGCGGTGGAAGTAGCGCCGCCGCGGCGGGTGACGGTGGTGGCGGGGCCGATGCCTCCTGCGGCGGGAGGACGGCGACGGTGGTGATCAACCAGCCGGGGCTGGATAAGCTCAATGTCCGCAATGCTCCCGATGGCCAGGTGACCGGCACGGTTCCGGAAGGCCAGGCTGTGTCGGTGGCCGGTCCGTGCGGCAAGACCGGCGGCGCTGCAGGCATCATCGCAAACAAGCAAGGCGGCGGCGATGGCGGTTGGTGCCGGATCAGCGCGCCGGTGTCCGGCTGCGTCTCTGCCCGGTTCCTGAAGTTCGGCGGCGGGGCAGCCGGATTCGCCAAAAGCGCGGCGGGGTTCGCCAAGTCGAAGGGAACGCAGGCATCGGCGAGGGCCGGCTTCGGCGGAAGCTGGAGCGCCAACGCCGATAACGTCGTCTACAGCCTCTCGCTGCAGCAGAACGGCAACGGCGTCTCCGGCCGCTACCAAGGTAATGACGGCAGCGCCGGGCAAATCAACGGCAAGGTGAGCGGCAACGTGCTGCGCTTCTCCTGGGTCCAGAAGGACGGCACCCGCGGCAGCGGCAAGTTCACGCTCTCCAGCGACGGCCAGTCGTTCGCGGGCAACTACAATTTCGGCAACAATCCCGACACCGTCGAAGGCAGCTGGAACGGAACGCGGCAGTAGCCGCATTGCAAGGGGAGGCGACAAGTCATGGGTAGGCTCGAGGCGATCTTTGTGATGCCCTGCATCTATGCGCTTGCGAGCTCACCCGAGCTGGCCGGTGGTTATGATGGGAGCCGCAATGACGCGGCCGGCTCGCGGGTCGGCGTAATCGCTGAAGGCTTAGGTGATCGAAATGGTTGCGCAGAGTTCAACGGTGGCCGTGACGGGCGGACTATGCGGCTCTTCGCGGCTTCCTGCGCTCGCCGCCTTATCCGGAGGGTAGCGTGATGTGGGACTTCTCGGTCGCCAGATCCGGGGCGATCATGCTCAGGACATGGCCATTCATTCTTTTCCGCATGATCGTCTATTTCGCCATGACGCTCGCCTATATAGCGGCGACGGGCGCAGGCGCCAGCATCGGCTGGGGTGTTGGCCACATCTTCGCCGATGGCGGGCCGGAAGGCACCGCCTTTTGCGGCGGCATCCTTGGCTTCGCACTAGTTTCCATCGCAGTCTACTGGATCCGCGAATACGTCCTCTATGTGCTTAAGGCTAGCCACATCGCCGTCATGGTCCATCTGCTCGACGGTCGCGATGTGCCGGGCGGACAGACCCAGATCGCCTATGCGAAAGCGGTCGTGACGCAGCGCTTCGCGGAAGCCAACATCCTCTTCGTCGTCGACCAATTGGTAAAGGGAGCGATCCGCGCCGTCACCAGTCTGCTCGGCGGCATCGCCGCCTTCCTGCCCAGGCTCGACGGGCTGGTGCGCTTCGCCAATACGGTAATCCGCATCTCGCTGACCTATGTCGACGAGATCATCCTCGGCTACAATATCCGCATGGACTCGTCCTCGCCCTTCGAGACTGCCCGGCAGGGCGTGGTGCTTTATGCCCAGAACGGCACGAAGATGGTCAAGAACGCGGTGTGGCTGGCGCTGATCCTGTGGGGCGTCACCTTCGTCATCTTCCTGCTCATGCTGGCACCGGCGGGCGCGGTCGTCTACTTCCTGCCAAGCCATTTAAGCGGCTGGGGCTTCGTTCTGGCCATCGTTTTCGCCTGGGCGCTGAAGGCGGCTTTTGTGGAGCCCTTCGCCATCGCCTCGCTGATGCAGGTTTATTTCAAGACTATCGAGGGCCAGACACCCAATCCCGAATGGGACCACAGGCTCTCCGAGGCGTCGCGCCAGTTCCGCGAGTTGAAAGAAAAGGCGATGTCGCCTTTCGGCGGAAGGCCGGCAGGGCCAGCGCTGCAGCCGAGGATATGAGGGATCAATGTCATGCTGGCATTTATCGGCGGCATCGCTTCGACCACCGTCTTCTACCGCGGCGGCTTCCTTGAGGAGAAAAATAGCTGGACGCTATCAGAGTGCGGGGCTATTCGCCAACGATGGGTGACGTCAGTCGTGGTTGATCGGCAGGGGCCTGCCCCGCTTCACCTGGTTGCGTCCGACGTGCACTATTCTAGAGCGTCGGATGCTCAGGTTGAATCGCGAGGGATTCCGATGATGTCGGGTTTGTGATTCACTTCCGTATGGAGGTGATTTGCCATGCCCAAGCCCTATTCGCTCGATTTGCGTGAACGTGTGGT
>NZ_JAPYKP010000229.1:0-5733 GCF_037179725.1 Mesorhizobium sp. Cs1321R2N1
CGACGAAGCCGCGGCCGCGGCAACCGCGGCAGCGGTCGGCACCGATGACGCATCGCTCGACGCGGCGCTGACGGACATGGCCAACAAGCCTGTCGACGCCGAGGTCACGGCCTGGGCCCAAGGCGTCCTTGCCGGCAAGATCGACCAGACGGCGGCCAAGCTTCAAGCGGGAACGACGCCGTAGCGGATCGTCACTGAAAAGGCGGTAGCCGATCAAAGAAGATGCCGCTGGGCTTCGCCCGGCGGCATTGTTTTTCCTGCTCGCGCGCCCTGGTCGAACCGATCGAGGCATAAGAGCACAACAGCCGCGTGGAGTTGCCGGGCGCCATTCTTCATACGTGTTTGCGGCCGCCGGTCTCGCGGAACCAGCTGTCGGGATAGGGATACCACCAGTCCTGGATGGCCGGCCTGTGGTCGATGATGACCATCTTGGAACGGCGGAAGGCATCGAGACCCTGGCGCCCGAGTTCGCGGCCGAGGCCGGAAGCCTTCCAGCCGCCGAAGGGCAGGGCGTCATTGTCGATCAAGGGGTTGTTGACCCAGACCATGCCGGCTTCGAGCCGTTCGGCCGCCTCATGCGCTTCGGCGAGATCCGTAGTGAACACCGAAGCGCCAAGCCCGAACGGGCTGTCATTGGCGAGCCGGATGGCCTCGTCGAAATCCTTCACCCGGGCAGATCGCGGCGACCGGGCCGAAACATTCTTCGCGCACGATCGCCATGTCCGGCATGACGCCGGTCAGGATGGTCGGTTCGTAGAACCAGCCGGTATTGTGCGCCGGCGGAATGCGGCCGCCGGTGACGGCCTTGGCCCCGTGGGCAATGGCATCGTCGACCGTCGTGCGCTGGGAGGCCGACGCCGGTTATGTCCTGGCGATCGACCTTGCCGCGCAGCCGGCGATGTCAGCCGAATTGCCCGCCGCCGAGGAAGACGAGCTTGCCGAAGCCATCCTGCGCGACCGGTCGGCGCGGCGCCTGGACCAGACAGTGACCGTCGCCGGGCTGATGCGGCGCTACGGTGCTGAGCGGAAGACGGTATTAAAATCTCTGAATAGACTGACCGAAGAAAACTTTCTCGATCGCGCACCCGGTCAATCCTGGCTGTTCCGCCGTGCGCCGGACGATCCGGGGGTGCAAGGCGAAAGCTACGAGTTCCGGCTTTTGCTGGAGCCGGCGGCGATTCTGACGCCGGGGTTCCGGCTGGACGGCGCGCGCGCCGCGATGTTGCGCCAGGCCATGGAGGCGCTTTCGGCGCTGCCCGACGCCGCCTTCGACACCCGCGAATTCCAGCGGCTCGACATCGATTTCCACGGCATGATCGCCGAGGGCTGCGCCAACCGCTTCGTCGCCGACGCGCTGGCCGATCACCTCAGGCTGCGCCGGCTACCGGGCATCTATGCCGGCGTCAACGTCTTCCGGCTGAAGCAATCGCTGCGCGAGCACCTGAACATACTCGACCATCTCGAAAGCCGGCAGTATGAGGTGACTGCCGATCTGCTTCGCATCCACCTGCGGCTCTCCCGCAGCCAGCGACCGCAAGCTGCCAGCCGCGGCGCCCCCGCACTGTTCGGCATGATCAGCCGGCCGGATTGAAGAGGATTAATTGACGCGTAAAGCGAGCCCGATCATCGCGCTGTTTCCCGAAGCCAGTTTCGGGGCGGCGTTGAATTGCGTCGGCATCGCGCAGGCGCTACGCGCGAAGGGCGCGCGGCCGGTTTTCATCTGCCATGCGGGATTTTCCGGCGTCTTTGCCGACTACGGTTTCCAGGAATGCCAGCTGCCGACCGAGGAGCCGCTGAGCGACAGCGAGCGCCAGAGCTACTGGCAGGCCTTTGTGCGCCGGCATCTGCCGCATTTCAAGCTGAGCCCGATCGACCAGCTCGAAACCTACGTCGCGCCGACCTGGCAGGCGATCGTCGACACGGCGGTCAATGCCGAGGCGCCGCTGCGCCAATTGCTGGCGCGGCTGAAGCCCGACGCTGTGGTGCTCGACAATGTCATCATGTTCCCGGCGATAGCCGCAGCCGGCTGCCCGTGGGTGCGCGTCGTTTCCTGCGCCGAGACGGAGCTGCCGGACGCCGAAGTGCCGCCCTATCTGTCCGGGCTTGCTACCGATGATCCGCAACGCGGGGCCTTCGAGGCCCGCTATCTCCAGGCTTCGGCTCCGGCGCATGACCGCTTCAACCGTTTTCGCGCGGATTGCGGCGTGGCGCCGCTGCCCAAGGGCCTTTTTCTGGAAACCTCGCCCGATCTCAATCTGCTCCTGACGCCTTCGATCGTGCGCCGCGAACGCGCCGAGCCGCTCGACCCCGAGCGCTTCGTCTATCTCGAAGGCTGCGTGCGTTCGGAAGGGCCCTTCGAGGTGCCGGTTTTCCCGCGCAATGGCGGGCCGCTGGTCTATGTCAGCTTCGGCAGTCTCGGCGCCATGGATGTCGGCCTGATCGAGCGCATGCTTGCCGTCTTCGACCGGCTGCCGGCGCGCTTCATCGTCAATGTCGGCGGCTTGCGTGACGCCTATCGGGCGGTGCCCGACAATGTCTATCTCGACGCTTGGTTTCCGCAGCCCTCGGTGGTGGCGAAGTCGGACCTGTTCATCCACCACGGCGGCAACAACAGCTTTTGCGAGGCGCTGCGTTTCGGCGTGCCGTCGCTGATCATGCCCTATTGCTGGGACGGACACGACAATGCGCAACGCGCCGGAGAGACCGGCGTCGGCGACCATATCGGCCGTGACGGCTGGACCGAAGGAGTATTGGAGAGAGCCATTCTCGGCCTGCTGGCCGATGACGCCATGCGCGCGCGCCTCAGGAACAATGCAGCCGAGATGGCGCTGAAACCCGGAACGGACGTGGCCGCGCAAGCCATACTCTCGCTGATACGGACATGAACGAAATGCTCGATAAGAACACGAATACCGCAATCAACGACCCCAAGTCCTGGCTCACGCAGCACGGCATCAACGACGTCGAGTGCCTGGTGCCCGACATGAATGGCGTGCTGCGCGGCAAGGCGCTGCCGACGGCCAAATTCCTCAAGGCGCTGCAAGACCGCGCGCTCTATTTGCCGAGCAGCGCATTCCTGGTCAGCATCGATGGCCGCTATTCCGGCTCTATCGACGAGGGTTTTGCCTATTCGGACCCCGACATGCGCATGGTGCCCGATGTCTCGACGCTGTGCCTGGCGCCGGGCGCTGGCGCTGGCAAGGCCTATGTCTTTGCCGACGCCTTCCACATGGACGGCAGGCCATGGATGGCCTCGCCACGCCATGTGCTGCGCGCCGTGCTCGATCTCTACCGCAAGCGCGGCTGGCGCGCGGTGGTGGCGCCGGAGCTCGAATTCTACCTCACCGCGCGCAATCCCGATCCGGACAGACCGCTGACCGCCCCGCTCGGCGCCAATGGCCGGGCCGAGGGCGTGCAGCATCCCTATGACATGGCGGCGCTCGAGGAGTTCGAGCCGGTGATCCGGCGTATCTATGATTATTCAGCGGCGGCCGGCCTGCCGCTCGACACGCTGATCCATGAATCGGGCACGGCGCAGCTCGAGATCAACCTGCTGCATGGCGACGCGCTGCCGCTGGCCGACGAGGTGCTTTTGTTCAAGCGGTTTACGCGCCAGGCCGCGCAGCAATGCGGCATGCATGCGACCTTCATGGCCAAGCCGATCGCGGCCCAGGCCGGCAGCTCGATGCACCTGCACATGTCCGTCGTCGACGAGGCCGGCAACGCGCTTTTCGCCAGCGCTGACGATGCCGACACCGGGATGTTCGGCCACTTCATCGGCGGCCTGCAGAAATACATTCCCGAAATCATGCCACTGTTCGCGCCCAACGTGAACTCGTTCCGCCGCATCCGGCCCAACCACAGCGCGCCGGCCAACATCGAGTGGTCGCATGACAACCGTTCCTGCGGGCTGCGCGTGCCGGCGGGAGGGCGCGCCGCAAGGCGGGTCGAGAACCGTCTGCCGGGTGCGGATTGCAATCCCTATCTGGCGATCGCCGGTTCGCTGCTTGCCGGCTATCTGGGCGTCGAGCAGAAGCTTTCGCGATCGGCCGAGGCGTCGGGCAATGCCTACAAGATCAGGAGCACGCTGCCGAAGACCATGGAGGAAGCGCTCGACCGCTTCACGGCTTGCGGTCCGGTGCGGGAACTGCTGGGTGAGGACTTCTTCCAGACCTATCTGCGCGTCAAGAGTGTCGAGCTCGACCTGTTCCAGAGCGTCGTGACGAGCTGGGAGCGCGACCACCTCTTGCTGAAGGTGTGATCATGGCATCTTCAACGGGTTTCAATTCCGGTCTCGATATCGGCAAATCCTACTACGTCGCCACCGCCAATCCGGCACCGGACCATCCGGCGCTCGCCGGCGATGTCGATGCCGACCTGGTCATCGTCGGCGGCGGCTGCACTGGCCTGTCGGCCGCCCTTCACGCCGCCGAGCGCGGCCTCAAGGTGGTGCTGCTCGAAGGCGGCAGGATCGGTTGGGGTGCGTCGGGGCGCAATGGCGGCCAGATGATCCCCGGCCTGCGCAAGGGCGCCAAGGGTCTGGTCAAGCTCTATGGGCCTGAGCGCGCCAAGGTGCTGTTCGACCTTGCCTTCGAGGCGCGCGGACTGGTGCTCGACATCATCGAGCGCAACGCCATCGATTGCGATCTCAGGCTGACCGGCCATCTGGTCGGCGCGGTCAACGGCTCCGACCTCAGGGATCTGGAAGAGGAGGCCAAGTGCCTCGAGAGCGTGATGAAATTCCGCGATGTCGAGATACTCTCGGCGGCGGAGGCGCGGGCCAAGGTCGACACGCCTTATCACGGCGCCATGTATGAGCCGCTCGGTGGTCACATGCATCCCTTGAACTACACGCTTGGCCTTGCCCGCGCGGCCGTCGCTGCCGGCGTCACCATCCACGAGAATTCAGTGGCCGCGAAACTGGAGCGGGAGCCGTCGATCCGGGTCTCGACAGCAAAGGGATCGGTGCGCGCCAGACATGTCGTGCTGGCGGGCGATGCGCTGCTCAACGGGCTGGAGCCGCGCGTCAACAGCCGCATCATGCCGGTCGGCAACTACATCGTCGCCACTGAGCCGCTGGAGGGCGCTCGCAACGTCATCCCCGCCAATGTCGCGGTGTCCGACACACGCTTCGTCGTCAACTATTACCGCATGTCGGCGGATGGACGCCTGCTGTTCGGCGGCGGCGAGCGCTATACGCCGTCACCGCCGGCCGACATTGCCGGCTTCGTGCGACCGCACATGGAAAGCACCTTCCCGCAGCTGAAGGGATGCCGCATTGACCACGCCTGGGGCGGACTGGTGTCGGTGACAACGTCGCGGCTGCCGCATGTCGGGCACTATGGCGAGGTCTATTTCGCGCATGGCTATTCCGGCAAGGGCGTCATCCTGTCGACGCTGTCGGGCAAGCTGCTCGCCGAAGCGATCACCGGCGATGCGTCGCGGCTCGACCTGTTCTCGACGCTGACACCAATGCCGTTCCCAGGTGGGACGGCCTTGCGCGGGCCGCTCTATGTGCTGGGCATGTTGTGGTATGCGATGCGGGATAGGCTCAAGCATTGAGGGGCTAATGATCAGAGGCTGGCGGGACAGTGCCCCCCCTCTGTCCTGCCGGGCATCTCCCCCTCAAGGGGCCTGTTGCGCAATTCTGGCATTGTGATTCACTTCGATTATGGCTCGGAGGGATTTGCGATGGCGGTGAAGCGGACGGGACAGATGAGCTTTATCGAGGCG
>NZ_JAPYKP010000230.1:0-5468 GCF_037179725.1 Mesorhizobium sp. Cs1321R2N1
CGGCCGAAAGCACCGCCTCGAGCGCGGCCTCGCCGCTACCGTCGAGATGGGAGCTGGGCTCGTCGAGCACCAGAAACCGCGGATTGCCGTAGAAGGCGCGCGCCAGCCCTATTCGCTGGCGCTCGCCGCCCGACAGCGCCCTGTCCGACGGGCCGATCATGGTCTGGTAACCGTCGCGCTGCGCCAGGATCAACTCATGCACCTGGGCGCGCTTTGCCGCCTCGACGATCGCTCCGTCGTCCGCCTCCGGGTCGAAGCGGGCGACGTTTTGCGCGATCGATCCTGGAAAGAGCTCGACCTCCTGCGAGAGGTAGCCGATATGCTTTCCGAGCTGGCTTTCGTCCCAGGTCCCGAGGTCGGCGCCGTCGATCCTGATTGAGCCGCCGGTCGGTTGGGCGGCACCCACGAGCAACCGCGCCAGCGTGGATTTGCCGGCGCCGCTCGGGCCGACGATGGCCAACGCTTCGCCGGCGCCGATCGCAAAGGTCAGCCGCTTGAGGAGGGGCTCCGTGCCGGGTCGGGCATTCGGCGCCATGAAGAAAACGTCCTGCGCGGAAATCGCGCCTGCCGGATCGGGCAGGATCAGTTTTCGCGACCCGGCCGGACGTGCCGCAAGCGCCTTTTCCAGCCGTGCCCACGCCCGCCGGGCGTCGGCGATCTGCCGCCAGGCGCCGATCAGCTGGTCGAGCGGCTGCAGCGCGCGCGACGAGACCAGCGAAGAGGCGAAGATCATGCCGGCCGTCATCTGCCCCTGAAGCACCAGCCATGCGCCGGCGCCCAGGATCGCCAGTTGCAGCATCATGCGCAACGCCCGCGAGGCGCCGCTGAAGATCGCATTGGCGCTCGAGGAACGGTCATGGAAGGTGAGCGCCGCCCCTACATGCCGTCCCCAGACCCGCGCGGCGTTCTCCACCATACCCATGGCGCGCAGCGTTTCCGCATTGCGGGCAAAGGCCTGTTCCGCCTGGCTGGCCAAGGCCGATCGCTCCGTGGACAAGGCATCGTTCCTGCCGATGGCAAGCTGGTTGGCCACGACCAGGAAAAGCAGAAGCACCGCGCCGGCGACCGTCACCCAGAACAGCACCGGATGGATGAGATAGAGCAAGGCGAGGAAGACAGGGGCGAAGGGCAGGTCGAACAACACCGCCACGCCGCGCGACCTGATGAAGGCGCAGACCGAGGCGAGGTCGCGCAGCGGCGACAGGCCGCCGGCATGTCTTGCGCCGAGCGAAACGGCGAAAATGCTGGCACCCAGCTTGCGGTCGACGGTCGCCGCGACGCGCTGCGTGTAAACGGCGCGGATCGCGTCCAGCAGCCCGAGGAAGGCGAGCGCGAGAACCGCGATGGCCGAAAGGTAGACAAGCGTCTCGACGCTGGAGGACGGCAGCACGCGATCATAGACCTGCAGCAGGTAGAGCGGAATCACCAACAGCAGGATGTTGATCAGCAGCGAGAAGACGCCGACATCGGCGATGGCGCGCATGAAGACCGGCCGCAGGCCGGAGGGTCCAGTCATTTCCGCATTTCCCGCCGCTGCATGATCCCGAGACCTTACACGTGGCCCCCGAATTCGGAACCGCCGTGCTGCGCGCTGCTGGCGATGCTGTGCGTGGCGGTGCTGCTGGTGAGGTGCAGAGCGCTCGCCGGCGCGTTGTCCAGCGTATAGGCGCGGATGTAGTCGATCTTCATCTCGGCAGGCGTCGCCAGATGATCGGGAGGCGCGCCGGCAATGCCGCCGACCGCGAGATCGGCCAGCATGTACATTGGCTTGTGCATATCGGATGGCGTCGCCGTTTCCGCGACCTGGACACCGTCATAGGTCCAGACGAGCTTGTCCGGCGTCCACAGCACACCATAGGTGTGGAAGCCGGCGGTATCCATGGTATTCACCGTCAACGTCACCTTGGTGTGCGTTCCCGTTTCATTCGAGTGCGCCGTCATGATCAACGAGTTCGGGTCCTGTCCGCGCGTTTCGATCACATCCAGTTCCGGCGGCCACGAGCCGTCTGCCGGCAGTAGCCAGAAGGCCGGCCAGGCGCCGGCGTTCTCGGGCAGGTCGGCGCGCATTTCGAAATAGCCGTAGGTCTGCGAGAAAGTGCTGTGTGTGTTGAGGATGCCTGACGTGTATTCGTAATTGTTGATCAGCGGCTTGATGTCGGCCGGCGCCTGCGCGGCGGTGATGGTCAGCACGCCGTTGTTCACGCTGAACGGGTGGACGGAGCTCGTCGGCCCGTAATTGGCGTCGATGTACCATTGCAGCTCGCCATTGCTGGTCAATGTGCTGCCGTTCGGCGCCCCCCATGAGAAATTGGTATCCCAGGTGCCACCCTGGGCATTGTGAAGATTGAGCGTGTTGAAATCGTCGCTGAAGGACAGCTTCATTCCGGACATGTCGATGGGCAACTGGAACTGGTTGGAATTCAGCTTGTCGACGGTCGTATCCTTGAACTCGAGGATCTCGCCGGATCCGAGATTCAACAGCACGTTCGATCCCGCCTGGACCATGTTCGAGTGGATGGCGTCGAACGACGTGAAGCCATAGCCATTAAGGCGGACGGTGTCGGTGGCGGCAAAATTGGCGATCAGGTCGCTTCCGTTGCCTTTCGAGATGATGAAGGTGTCGTAGCCGCCGCCGCCGTCGATCAGAACGTCATTTCCCCGGCCGCCGTCCAGCGTCTGGTGCCCGGCCGTGGCGGTGATAATGTTGTCCAACCCATTTCCGAAGGCGTAGTTATTGGGGTTTGTGACAATGAGGTTCTCGACATTGTCGGGGAGCTTGTAGCTCATCCATGTGCTGATCGTGTCGATGCCTGCGCCGGCGGCCTCGGCCACCTTGTTGCCCGCCCCATAGAGGTAATAGATGTCATCGCCCGTGCCACCGTGCATCGTGACGTTAGCACCGCCTACTCCCCAGAAGGAATCGTTTCCGGGGCTGCCATACATGTCCGGCCCGGCCCCTGTCGCTGAGTACCAGTGGTTGGACGTGCCGCTATAGGGAAGAGGAACACCCACGGCGTTGACGAAGAAGCTCATCGGACAAATCCTCCTCGCGATGCCGGGCCAGATCGAATCGTTCGATACGAACTTCGGATGGCCGCATTGGATCAATGCTGAAAGGAACGATATCGTTCCCGGGAATCATTACACAATTGACCATAACATCGATCTTTCGGAAGGCTATACTTATTATCTTGGAAAAGAGTGCCGGTTAACCGCGGCTATTTAGTAAAATTGTGTATAAACCAGAAATTGCAAAGGATCTACTTAGATGAAGGATCTACTTGGATGAAGGGTATCCACCCAGCTCATCGCCGCCTGCCTTCTCGGCGCCGGATCCTGCGGTGGGGCGGGAAGCCTTCGCCCTCAGACAGCGGCTTCGATCGGCTCGGCAAGCCTGGGATTTGAACGTGCCGCGATCAGGCAACTGGCCACGATGAGGCCCGCTCCCGCCAGCGTGGTCCAGGTCACCGCCTCGTCGAAGAAGAGGAAGCCAAGCGCGATCGCCCAGATGAAGGCGGAGTATTCCGTCGGAATCAGATACTGCGCTTCGGCCCGCGCGTAGGCCCAGCTCATCAGGAACTGGCCGGCGAGCGACAGTGCCGTCACTCCGGCCAGCGGAAGCCAGAGCTCGCGCGGCAGGGCAATGGCGAGCCAGGGTGCGGCGAGACCGAGGATGACCGCCACGCAAAGGTTCTGGAACAGCATGATCTCGATCGGTTTGGCCAACAGCGCCTGCTGCCGCGCAAGGATCAAATTGTAGGCATAGAACACCGTCGACACCAGCACCGCCGCCGTGCCGAGCAAGGCATCCCTGGCATGGCTTGTCTGCCCGAACTGGCCGCCCACGATGATCGCGACGCCCGCAATGCCGGCCAGCGAGGCCCAGATCGCCTGGCGCTGGATTCGTTCGCCCAGCAGCAGCGCGGCCAGCAGCAGGGCAAACAGCGGCGCTACGAAACTGAGCCCGATCGCCTCCGCCAGCGGCAGCCGGGCGAGCCCCCAGAAGAAAGACAGCAAGACAACGCCGACGACCGCGGCACGCAATGCGTGCAGCCTGAGCACGGAAGGCGTGGGCAGCGTGCGCGGCCCCGCCGACCAGCCGGCGCCCGCAACCACGGTCGCAAGCATGCTGCGCCACAGCACAGTGTTGTAGACGCCGACGGCGATGACGAGGACCTTCATCGCCGCGTCCATCCCCGACAGAAGGAAGATGCCGAGCGCGCAGACAAGCACCGGGACCATGGGAGAAACGGCGCCTGCCGGGTGGGATGACTTCACGAGGTCCCTCATGTGATGGATCGCAGCCGGATATATCAGGGCCGACCGGCGGGCCAGATGGCAGCCCCGCCGATATGGCGGTCCACGTTGCTGTCTGGACAATCGGGACATGAACTTTCTGGCCACGCGTGTCGATTTCAGCCTTGCCCGTTCGTCATATCATTGAACCAACCCAACCAAGGAGAAAGACCATGCGGTTTATGATGCTGATGATCCCCGGCGGCTACGCGGACGCCGCGCCCGATGTCATGCCCAGCGCCGAGGCGGTGGAAGGAATGATGAAATACAATCACGAGCTGAAGAAAGCCGGCGTGTTGCTGGCGCTCGACGGCCTGCATCCGCCATCCTCCGGGGCGCGGGCAGCTTCAAAGGCGGCAAGCCTGTGGTCGTCGATGGCCCCTTCGCCGAGGTCAAGGAAGTGCTGGGCGGCTATTGGGTGATCGATGTACGCTCGCGCGACGAGGCCATCGAATGGGCCCGCCGCTGCCCCGCGGGGGAGAATGACGTGATCGAAATCCGCCAGGTCTTTGAAATGAGCGAATTTCCCGAGGACGTCCAGAAGGTGGCGGACCGCCTCGGCAGGCTGAAGGATTGACCCCCAACGCAACCATCGAAGCCGTCTGGCGGATCGAGCAGCCGAAGCTCACCGCCAGATTGGCACGCACTCTCAGGGATGTAGGGCTGGCCGAGGAAATCGCGCAGGACGCCTTCCTGCTGGCAATGGAGCGCTGGCCTCGCGACGGCATTCCGCGCAATCCGGCCGCCTGGTTGACGCAGGTCGCCAGGAACCGCGCGCTCGACCGGCTGCGCCGCACCACCATGATCGACGGGAAGCATCGCGAACTCGCCGTAGACCTCACCGAGCTGGAGCGCGAGATGCCCGACATCGAGGCGGCGCTCGATGAGGATATCGACGACGACCTGCTGCGGTTGATCTTCACCGCTTGCCATCCCGTCTTGCCGGCCGAGCAGCGTGCCGCACTCGCCTTGCGGCTGCTGGGCGGACTGTCGACGCCGGAGATCGCCCGCGCCTTCCTAGTGCCCGAAGTCACCGCCGCCCAGCGCATCGTGCGCGCCAAGCGAAGCCTTCGCGATGCCGTCATCCCGTTCGAGACGCCGCGTGCGCAAGAGCGGCGCGAACGCCTCGGTGCTGTGCTGGAGGTGGTTTATCTCATCTTCAACGAGGGCTA
>NZ_JAPYKP010000231.1:0-5368 GCF_037179725.1 Mesorhizobium sp. Cs1321R2N1
AGGCCGTCCGGCTTGCCTTCATCGCGGCGATCCAGCTTCTGCCACCCAGGCAGCGCGCCGCGCTCCTGCTTTGCGACGTGCTCGGCTGGTCGGCGCTGGAAACGGCGCAATTGCTGGGCGGCTCTACGGCGTCGATCAACAGCGCCCTGCAGCGGGCGCGCGCCACACTCGGCGAACGCCTTCCCAAGGGGCGGCCACTGCAGCGCGCGCGGCCGAGCGCCGACGAGGACCTGCTGCTCGAACGCTATATCAGGACCTGGGATGCCGCCAATCTCGACGGTTTCGTCGAACTCCTGCGCGAGGATGCCACCTACCACATGCCGCCCTGGCACGGCTGGTACCAGGGCCGCCAGGCGATCCACGGTTTCTTCGACACCGTGTGGAACAATTTCGCCGGCTACCGCGCGGTGGCGACAAGGGCCAATGGCCAGCCCGCCGTGGCGATCTATGCGCGGCGGCTTGACGAACCGGAATGGCGTGCGCAATCGCTGCACGTCATCGAGCCGGCCGACGGCCAGATCGCCGCGCTGACGGTCTATGTCGGCCCGCTCGGGCCCGATTTGTTCGCAGCCTTCGGCCTGCCGCCGGTCTGGTCCGAGGCGCAAGCGCGGCCATCGCAACCCATCTCCTGACAGAAAGCTGGCAGGAGACCTGGTCTATGGATCGGTCGGGAGCCGGTCGCGGCTTCAAGATCAAGGAGCCAATGCGATGAATTTCGTCTCTGTCCGCATCATCACGTCAGATGTCCAGCGCCTCGTGCGTTTCTACGGTGAGATCACCGGCATGCCGGTGACGGTATACACGGAAGACTTCGCCGAACTGGCGACGCCGGCCTGCACGCTGGCGATCGGCAGCACGCGCACTTTAATGCTGTTCGGCGGCGACATCGCCCGTCCCGCCGACAACCACAGGGCCATCCTCGAATTCCGCGTCGGCGACGTCGATGCCGAATTCGCCCGGCTGTCGGACTTCATCAAGAACACGACCGTGCAGCAGCCCACCACGATGCCCTGGGGCAACCGCTCGCTGCTGTTCCGCGACCCCGACGGCAATCTGGTGAATTTCTTCCAGCCCGTCACCGCCGAGGCAATCAGGAAGTTCGAGAGGTAGGTTTCCTGCGTTCGTCATACCAGAGTCTCCGCGATGCCGCTTCGCGGCTGCTTCGCTCCAGGATGACGAAGCAATTGACGTCGGCGCCAAGTCTGCCAGCCCCTATTTCAGGTTCCACTTGCGCACGACCGGCTCTCCGAGGTCATGCTCGTACCCGAGCACGCTGATGCTGGCCGTGTCGAGCACGAACAGCGCGCCGCCTTCCGGCGGCAGGCCGAGCCAGCGGGCGGCGAGCACGCGCAGGAAATGCGCGCTGGAAAAGATCAGTATGTCGGCGTTGGCCCTGCGCAGGCGCTCGATGATCCTGTCGGCACGGGCGCCGACATCGGCCGCCATCTCGCCTTGCGGGCAGCCATCGCGAAACACGTTCCAGCCCGGCCGCTCGGCCAGGATCTCTTTCGTCGTACGCCCTTCATAGGCGCCGTAATCCCACTCCTGCAGATCATCCACCTTGACGCTTGTCGCGCCAAAGCCGGCAAGCACGCTGGTGTTGTAGGCGCGTTGCGAAGGGCTCGACCAAACCGCGGAAAACGACAAGCCTTTGAGCCGCTCCGCGACGCTGCGCGCGGCCGCCTCGCCGGCCGGCGTCAGCGGCATGTCGGTGCGCCCGGTATGCTGCCCCGAAAGGCTCCATGCCGTCTCGCCATGCCGGACCAGATGGATCTGCGGAAACGCATTGCTCATGGGATACCCTTCGATGTCGGCGGCACCTTAGAGGACGGTTTCGCAAAGGGGAATCGGGCCGGCGAAATTGTGCCATGCCTCTTCTCGATAGGTTGGCGCTGAGGGGCGGCACCGAGGCCAACGGTCGGCCGCTCCCGACAACAAGCACCGATATTGGGCCACATCTCTGGCCCTGATCCCCGCCGCATTGGCTCAATGAATGAGCGCGGGGGCATAACTATCTCTGTTGGATAGTCATCAGGCATCACAGGTCGGATCATCATGTACAAACATCTGCTCATCGCCACCGACGGCTCGGAACTGGCCGACAAGGGCGTTGCCCATGGCCTCACGCTGGCCAAGGGCATCGGCGCCGCCGTCACCTTCATCACCGTTTCGGAACAATTCCCGATCTTCGCCTGGGGCGGCGCCATGGCCGGCTATGCCGCCGGCGATGAGCTGGCCGTCTACCAGGAAGAAGCGCGCCGCTACGGCAAGGAAGTGCTCGACAAGTGCAAGGCATCGGCCGACGCCGCCGGCGTGTCCGCCAAGCTGGTCCATGTCGAGGACAACCGACCCGCCGAAGCGATCCTGGACCTGTCCAAGGCGCAAGGTTGCGACCTGATCGTCATGGCCTCGCATGGCCGCCGCGGGCTGGGCAGGCTGCTTCTGGGCAGCCAGACGGCGGAAGTGCTGTCCTACACCGAGATCCCGGTGCTCGTGGTGCGGTAGCGGCCGCAACTCGATATTTTCAAAATGGCGCCGTCGGTCAGGACTGCTTGGCGGGTTCATTCGCCAGGGTATATTCAACCCGGGGCGGATGCCCGAAAAGCTGTTTGTAGGCGCGGCTGAAGGCGGCCTCGGACTCGTAGCCGATGCGCAAGCCGATCTCGCCGACGCGCGCGTCTCGCCTGGCCAGCAGGTCCCGGGCCAGGCCCAGGCGCCATTCATTCTGGTAGCGCAGCGGCGAGCGCCCGACGAGCGCGGCGAAGCGCTCGCAGAAGCTCGAACGCGACATGCCGGCCTTGTCGGCCAGTTCATTGATGCTCCACCGCTGCAGCGGCCTTTCGTGGATGGCTTTCAGGGAACGGGCGATGCGGGCATCCGAAAGCCCGCCGAGCCAGCCCGTGGCGTGTCCTTCATGGACCCAACTGCGCAAGGTGCGGATGACCATGAGATCGATGATGCGGGAAATCATCAAGGCCGCGCCGGGCTGGGCGTCACTGGTTTCGATCATCAGGAAGGGCAGCATTCCATCGATCCACCCTGCTCCCTGGGCACGCCCGATACGGATGTATCGCGGCAAGGCAAAGATCATCCCGCGAAGGCTGTCCGGATCGAACCAGAAGCGGCAGGCGACGATCGCCACCTGCGGGTGCGACGCCACCAGCCGCAACCCACCGGGACCGCGAGGCAGGAGCACGAGGTCGCCGGCCTCGATGACGACAGGAACCTGATCCTCGCTCTCCATGCGCAGCGCGCCGGCTGTCACCACGACGATATGGGCTTGCCCTTCGTCGAGATCGACTTGCTCCGCCTTTGCCAGCGTGCGCGAAAAAACCTGGTCCCCGGTAAGCCTGATCTGCGCCAGCACATGCGACAGCAGATCGCCGGTAACGTGGGATGCTCCATCCGGAAGAATGGTCAAATTTTCAGGCGATTCCATCATGGATGCGGTCAGCCGGTTCCCCTACATTCCTTACGACGATAGCGCATTTCGTGCTGATTATGCGCTGTTTTTGCCCTGGATTAAAGCCATTCCCGCAAGCAAAGCCGCGAGCATGAGCTGTTCCAATCATCCAACCTGAGGGCATGATCCCCAGTCGATCAAGCGGGTCAACTCGCCGCCCTCGGGTCATTCCAACCAACAAGACAGGACGTTCCAATGAGCACTCAAACACTCCAGACGCCCGACGCCGCATCGCAATGGCTCAAGTCATATTATTTCCTGCGGGCCGGCTTTTCGGTCGCCTGGGTAGTGGCCGCCTTTACCCTTGGCAAAAGCGCGCCGCCGGTCGCGGCGGTACTGCTGGTCGCCTACCCTGCTTGGGACGCGATCGCCAATAGTCTGGACGCGCGGCGCAGCGGCGGCCTGAGGGCCAATCCCAGCCAGGCGCTCAACGCGGCGGTCAGCACGATGACGGCCATTGCGGTCTTCATCGCCCTTGGACAAGGCCCGCACGCGGTCCTGGCGGTGTTCGGGGCGTGGGCCATTCTCTCCGGCCTGTTCCAGCTTGCGACCGGCGTGCGCCGTTGGCGGGCAGGCGCGCAATGGGCGATGATGCTGAGCGGTGCGCAGTCGGCCCTTGCCGGCGGCTTCTTCATCAAACAGGCAATCGGCGCCGCGACACCGGGCATCACCGATGTCGCGCCCTATGCCGCGTTCGGCGCCTTCTATTTTCTGGTCTCGGCGGTATGGCTGAGCATCATGCAGGCACGCAAGCCCACGGCCTGATCCTGCCGCGTGCTGGGCCTGGCCGAAACATTCGCAAGACCGTTTGCGGCTCGGCCCTTTTTAGCCCCGCAGCACAGCCTCCAGCGCGAGATAGGCACCCAGCACCAGCAAGCCGGCGAAAAACATCGTGCGAAAGGTCCCGACGCTCATCCTCTGGCGCAGCGCCTGGCCGATGAACATGCCGGCCAGCGCCGGCGCCAGGGCCAGGACCGACCCCGCCAGTTGCGCCGTCGGCGATACCAGTGCGCCGGTCGTGAATAGTCCGAAGCCAAGGGCCACGGTCGATACGGTGAAGGACAGGCCGAGCGCCTGGATGAGGTCCTCTCTCTCCAGCCGCAGCGATTGCAGGTAAGGCACCGCCGGAATGACGAAGACGCCGGTGGCACCGGTGACCAATCCGGTCGCCACACCGACCAGCGGCGATATCCAGGCTTCGTGGCGCGCCGGCGTGGTGAAGCCGGCCTTGGCCAGACCGGCAAGCGCATAGAGCACCAGCGCGGCGCCAAGCCCGGCCGAGGCCATCATCGTGTGCGCGCCGGTCAGCAGGCCGGCGCCGGTCACGGTGCCGATGATGACGCCGGCCATCATCGTCCACAGGCGTTTGCACAAGCCGCCGAAGGACGGACCGGTGAACAACTGCCAGAGATTGGTGACCAGCGACGGGATCAACAGCAGAGCGGCAGCCTGCGCCGGCGGCATGGTTACCGCCAGCAGGCCCATCGCCACGGTCGGCAACCCCATGCCGACGACGCCCTTGACAAGGCCGGCGGCCACGAAAACGGCACCGATGAAGCCGACGGCCCCGGCGCTTAGCATGGATGGACCTTGGGCACGTCGGTTCCTTCAGTCATGCAACAGCATATCCGTCGCCTCGGCATCCGGCTTTGCCGGCACGGCTCTCGCAAGGCATCGCCATCGTGCCCGAAAGTGCCGCGCGCCGCGCCGCCCGCACGCTGCGCGGCCTGCGGCTCACCGATGACTGGGCCACGCGCCAGCTCAATCTCTGCGCCCGCGGCTTCGAAGCGCTGACGCCGCAGGCGAAACTGCTGGCGGCGGCGCTGGTGTGAGGTCAAGCCGCACCGGCCCTGGTCATACCACTTCCAACACCTTGCCCGTGTCGTGCTGGCGCACGAAGTCGAC
>NZ_JAPYKP010000232.1:0-5288 GCF_037179725.1 Mesorhizobium sp. Cs1321R2N1
GCAGCGGCGTCAGACGGGCATTCTTGTGGATGTTCATTCGGACCCTCCGATGTGTACTGAAGCCTGGTAACTCCAGTCTCCTCGGTTCGGTCCGAATGGACAACCTCCCGAAAGCTCACACCTAGGCATGGCGGCAGAAACACAAAACCCGCCTTGGCGGCGGGTCATTGGCGCAAATCAGCACCATGAACAAATATGTAGCATGGCTGCCCTCAGCCCGTCAACGGCTTCTAGGAAAAAATTCCTAATTATGTCGTTGACACCACAAGCGCAAGGAGTAGGATTTCGGCCCATGACAGGCCGGAAGTCGGAGCCCTCCGACAAACCATCTTGCGAGGTCGAAATCAGCCCTGAGATGGTTCGGGCTGGCGAGCTTGTGCTTGAAACTCTGACAGGGGTCGCCAGTCCAGAGACAGTGGTAAGGGAGGTCTATCGCTCAATGGAGACGGCTCGTATGTCTCGCCACGAGCATGAAGAGTTCTAAATATATGAAGGTCCGTACCTAGGCTCGCACCGAACATCGTATAGGTGTGAATCTCATCCGCGACCCTTCGAAGGTCGTGCAGATCGACAGGGCTAACCAGCTCATCACCAGACCTTGTGAACTTGGTAAGCAAAATCCCGGCTGTTCCTCTACTTTCGCTTCGAAATAGGCCACCGGAATGAGAATGCATGATAGAGTTGCGGTTTACGGCACAAATTTCATAACCAGCCGCGAAATGCTTGACCAGCTCTTTGAATTCGGCAGGCAGTTCGTCCCGCTGACCGGTCAGTTGAGCTAAAACCTTCAACCTGGAATCGTTTTGCAGGCGCTGGAATAGAACCCGAACCTGCACCTCTGTCATACCTACGGCATAGCCGAAAAGGATGCTGAACATATGCTCCAAATGGCAGTAATTGAGCGATATGACGCCAAGCGCGAATATGTCATCATGCGGGCCGGGTGCATATTTTGGCATAGGCCAATCGGGATCGCGGCGCATGAATAAATCGTCTCCTCGCAATGCCGAACCGTCGCCAAGAGACGGCGATCTTTACGGCGCTAACGAAGCGGAAGACCGTTTTCGTAGACTGCTCAAATCTGCCCTGAACACGCCACCCGCTCCACTCAAGAGCATGACTCCGATTGGAGTGCCCGCGCAACAGAAGCGCGGAAGAAAACCTAAGTCTTCTTCCGCTTCTTCGGATGCTTCTTCCGCCAGCGCAAAAAGCGCAAAGCGCGGTGATGGAAAACCGGACTAGTCAGCGAGTTGATAGGTAAGGCGCTTGCCGGAAGCGCCTTCAATGGCGGCACGGGTGCGGGCTTCATCCTCGACGCCAAGAGCCGAGCGATGGTTGTAGCGGAAATCGAATTCCGACAGGTAGCGGTGCAGATGCTTTTCCGCGCAATGCTGATACACGCCGCGCATCCCGCGCTTGAACACTGAAAACACGTTCTCGACCGTGTTCGTGTGGATCGTGCGCTCACCTTCATAGCGAACGTACTCGCCAGCGGAATGCTTGACTGTGGCGTGTTCGGCAAAGAGTTGATCGGTATCGCCGTAGAGGCGGCTTTCGTCGGTGTAGAGATAGCTTTCGCGAGCGATGTTCTCGGCAACGATCTTGGTGACAGTCGCCTTGTCCGCTACCGCTGCATAGAACGTGCGCACCGAACCGCCGCGCTCTACCAAGGCGATAATCGGGCGCTGGCCACCATGCCCGCGCTTGCCGCGAATGGTCGTCTTTCCAAGGCTCTTGTCGTCGCGGTAGCCGTAGTAAGTTTCGTCGGCCTCGACGATCTGGCCTTCACCGCCAAGCGGGCCGAACGTGCCATCGGCGCGCATGGCTTCGCGGATGCGGTGAGCCATGAACCAAGCCGCCTTGTAGGTGATTTTCAAGGTGCGGTGGAGTTGGTGCGCGGAAACGCCCTTCTTGGACGAAGCCATGAGATAGAAGCCCTGCAACCACTTGTGCAGCGGGATATGCGAGGACTCCATTACGCTCTTGGTGGTGACGCTGAAATCCTTCCGGCATTCCGGTTCGCCGCAACGGTAGACGGTCGCGCCGCACTTCTGGGTGCGCTTGGTAGCGTAGGAGCGATCTACGGTGCCGCAATGCGGGCAGGAGCGGCTAGACGGCCAACGGATTTCTTCCAAGAGCCTGCGGGCGGCTTCGTCATCGTGAAAATGTGGTGCCGAGAACATGGCTGCGTCCCTCTCTTGCAGCCCATACTACACCTAGGTTTTGTGGTGTCAACGATATAATTAGGAAAAAATTCACATTTGACCGAGAGAGCATGACGCCAGCCCAGACATTCATCCGCTTTTCATCAGCCGGCTCCTGTGAAATCATCAGCGGCAGCTCATGGAATGATTCCCGTCGCACGGCCTTGTGGAGAGGACGATGGACAGACCAGCCATGGCATCCGTCTTCAGGATGCGGCATGCTCCGGCCACGGTTTCCGGTGTGCGCAGCACTGGCCGGGGCTAGGCGGATCCGATCATCCGGGTGCATTCGCTTGGCGAAGCGATCCGCTTCGTCGCCGGCGCTTACCCCAACTACGACATCGGCACCGTTGCCATAGATTGCGGCGACCCCTCGATCCCGCGCTTCGGCAGCCTGGAGGTCAGGGCGCTGTGGCGCGAATATGGCGAGCGCCTGACGGAGGAGTAGACGCATGTCGCCAAAAGGCCGCGGCGCTTCTCCACGTCGGATCGGAAATGCCGCTCGCGCGTTTGGAACCCAGCCACTGGAGCAATCGCCATGAACGTCGCCAATCTGCAACTCGAAGGCCTGCTGATGGCCGTCGCCTCGATCAACCATGTCCTGGTCAAAAAGGGGGTGCTCACATCGGAGGAGATCGACATCGCGCTGCGCAAGGCCGAGGCCTTGGAAACCGGCGAGGAGCGGTCCGGAGGCATGTCGGCGTCGAGCCGCGACGCCGTCAACTTCCCGATCCGGCTGCTGGAACTTGCCAACCAGTGCCAGCCGGAGGCGGACATGCCGTCCTTTTCGAAGCTGGCCCGCATGGTCGGCCAGATGAAGGAGCCTTATAACGATCAGATGTAAGGTCTTCGTCCCGCGCCCCCGGGCGGGCCGCTAGGCCCTGCCCCGGGCGGGCTCCTACGCCCTGCCCGGCCATCCCAGGTTCAGCGCCAGGATTCTTCCCGGTCCATGGACCGCCGCGAAAAGCAGTCCGGCCAGGAACGAAAAATGGTCGACGAAGAAGCCGAATTCGGCCTGGTTGCCGGCCCAGTGGCTGGGTCCGTGGAAGGCCAAGGCCAGGAACAGCACATAGGCGGCGGCGACCAGCGCGGCCTGGGTGAAGAAGGCACCGCTGAGGAAACACAGCACCAGCGCAACCTCCAGGATCGCGGCACACCATGCGAGGAAGAGCGGGAACGGGAAACCCGCGGCCGCGATATAGCCGGCCGTGGCCTCCATGCCCATGAACTTGAAGGTCACCGCCATCAGGAAGACGGCCGCGAAGATCAGGCGGGCGACGAGAAGGGCCGCGGTCTGCCACGGCGATTGTGTGATTTGCGACGGCATGGTTGTATTCCTCCAGTTTCATCAGCCCCAAGGACGCACCGCCGCGCGCGGTTCCGACATCGGCCAGCGATTTTTCTCTCCGACTTCGGTTTGACGGCTGGTGTACGGCACCCCTCGAAGGGGAAGCAAGCAGGCCCAAGGCGCCGATTGCCGGCCGCCGTAACACGCGCCAGGCGTTCACGAACGATTAACGATCCTGAAACTTGTCCGTAACCAGCAACATGATATTGTTAGCTGGGGCTAATGCACGGCGTGTTCCGTGCAGTAATTTTGGGTGGGTCGAGTTTTGGGCGCAAACCTCAGGTTGGGGACGAAGTCCTATCTGGTCCGGTCGCCGGTCCTGGAGTGCGATGGCTGCGCCGGCACCGGAAAGGTTTTCCAGTGCCCGCGTTGGGCGAGTTCAAACGGCCTTTGCTGTCCTGCCGGCACGCATTCCCGCGGCTGCCCCGGCGCCAGCGCACCCTGCGCCGAATGCGGGGCGCCCGACAGCCGTGGCGCCGGCAGCCGTGGCGCCGGCCCCGGCCGCTCCATCGGCCTGAACCGGGGCCGGCGGTAAGTGCCCGGCGTCACCGCCATGGAACCAGCATGGCCGATCCGTGTTATGTCTGACCGCGACATCCAGGCGTCCGCGCGACCATGCGGCTTACAGAAAGTGAGGCCCGCCATGCCCGACGACAAATC
The DNA here is from genome assembly GCF_037179725.1 of Mesorhizobium sp. Cs1321R2N1. NCBI lineage: Bacteria > Pseudomonadati > Pseudomonadota > Alphaproteobacteria > Hyphomicrobiales > Phyllobacteriaceae > Mesorhizobium > Mesorhizobium sp. Cs1321R2N1. Next base: position 4,213 of record NZ_JAPYKP010000232.1, read on the forward strand.
GAAGACCAAACAGGACCGCAAGCTGGTTTCGAGCGAGGACACTTACGAGGTCGCCGCCTTCGCGCGCAAATACGGTATTCCGCAGAGCGAGGCGCAGACCATCATCAAGCGCTACGGCCCCTCGCGCAAGAAGCTCGATAACCACATGGCCGCGCGCGGATAGAAGAAGGCGGCCGCGAGGCGGCAACCATTTCGCCGGCGTCGCGTTGGAGGATGCTGCGGGCCGCGTCAACCGGGCCCGGCGGTACGGTGAACAGGATGTCTTTTTCCCGGTTTCTCATCCTGGCCAACGAAATGGCAGACGAGCATCTGTCCCGCCCGGCCCGCGGCATGCCAAACTGACGAAGCCAGACTGGCGAAAAAGGGAGGGGCCGCAACCATGTCCGAGATATCAAGCAGGACCGGCAGCTGCCTGTGCGGCGGCGTGCAGTTCGTCGTCACCGGCCAGCCGTCGCGGGTCGGCCTTTGCCACTGCAAGGACTGCCGCAAGGCGGGCGGTTCGGTCTATTCGGCCTTTGCCATCTGGCCGCGCGATGCTTTCGAGACATCGGGCCAAGTGGCCAGCTACGGCACACGCAGCTTTTGCCCGACCTGCGGCAGCCGTGTCGCCTGGGTCGACGACAACGAGGCCGAGGTGATGCTCGGCAGCCTCGACGTCGCGCCGACGGACCTGGCACCGCAATATGAATTGTGGACCGGCCGGCGCGAAGCCTGGCTGCATGCCTTGCCCGGCGCCGAGCAGTTCGAGCATGACCGGCCGCGGACACAGGGCGCGGATCTGCCCGCGCCGAGACCCTTGTCGGACGCCGTCGCGCGCGACTGAAGGCAAAGATTGAAAATTGATCGTCGGGGCCTGGAACCCTGCCCCGTCGGCCACGTTATCCGCCGCTTCCTCGGTGCATGTCGGCTTCTGCTCACATGCACAATTCATGGAGACGGCTGTTGAACGATAAGATGTTTCCCCGACCGATCCGCCTGAAATTCGCCCCTGAGCAGGAGCGCGTGGTGCGCAGCGCCTGGGGGGGGGCTGGAGTGCCTTGGCGACTGGCCGGTCGGCCAAGGCCGGCGCTACCGGG
>NZ_JAPYKP010000233.1:0-5266 GCF_037179725.1 Mesorhizobium sp. Cs1321R2N1
CGTCGCCGTCGGTATCAAACAAGGCTGCTATTGCCGGATTCTTCATCTGGTCGAGCGAGGTGATGCCATGTGCATCGGCAGTGGCTTTGTCTATGAAATAGCCCTGCATGGCTTTGGTATACAGGGGGCCTGCCAATAGTAATTTGTCGTCACCGCCAACTTTCATGAATAATTGATCTTGAAGAGGCTTCCAGTGCACCGCAGTATAGTCGGCATCGCCTTGGGCAACGCTCAGATAGACAACCGGATAGCCTCCCGTCTGCATCTCACCGTTCTCGTAGCCGAGTTCGGCCAGGCCCGCCTCAATAACGTCATAGATGACCTCATGGCCGGCCTGCCCGGAGCCGATGGGCCGGACAGTCGTGGCCTGCGCCGCAGGCGCGGCAAAGGCCATAACTGCAATCGTGTACAGCAGCTTCCTAAGCATTGTAATCCTCCTTCTTGATGTTCCCTCAGTTCCGACTCTGCATTCCGCAGAGCCATCCAACGGGACCCTGTTGCCAGAGGTCCTTGTTCCCTCGCTCCCGCCGTGTGTAGCCAAGCCCTTGCGTGATCCGATCGACTGTGACAGCTACCAAAGCAGTGCTGACACCGCCGACCAATACCACTCGGCCAAGGCCGAAGCCGAGATCATGGAGGCGAATGCCGAAGAGGCGGTTCACAAGAGATTTTCTGCATTAATGGGACCTCCATCCCCATGCGGACGATCCCTTCCCTCACTTATCTCATTCCGATGATCCTCATGTGATTGGCAAATAGTCACCCCCCCTTAACGCCACCGCTCATTCGGCTGACGAACCTGGCCTGTAGCAGCTGAATCCTAAATGCTGCGGACTCAGATTCGGCACTCAATTGTGCTCTCAGGATTTTGGGTAACGAAATAGTGCCTCCGGAGCCCGTAGCGTAAAGACCGTGACACGTATATGTGCGACGTTCAAACCCAAAAAAGTTGCACCGTGCGTAACTATGTGTTGCGCCGTGATTAGACTTTTTCTAGCTGCGATGTCTCCCTTGACCTAAGAGTGCTTTTCGCCCTTTGTCCTACGAACGCTTGGTCGGTCGCTGCGCTGCTTGGCAGATCGCTTCCGCATCGGCCACACCATTCTTCTGTCGCTTTATGGCTTTACATAGCCAGGTGCGATACGCCGGAGTATCGCCCAGTTCTGCGATTGCGCGTGCCCCAGTGATGGCTGCTGCTGGGGCAGGCTCCATCGCTAACGTGCAGGCAGGTTGCGCAGCAAGAAACGCTTTGAGCACCTGGTTGCGGTGCAGTTTCTTGCGGAGGGCCGTGGCTCGCGTTTCATACGAGCCGTGCACCTGGTCCGGCGTCGGTTGCTGCGCCGCCGCCCCAAATACCAAGGGTCATTGAGTTTGACCAATGTGGGCCCATTCGCGCATTCCGATTGATGTTATGGTTTCGGGCACGGCGAGGTGCCTCTGCCATGCGTGGCGAGCGGCATCGATGATCGCGTTGTAGCTGTCGAAGACTCGGCTTTCGAGCCAGTTCTGTCGCAGGTACTGCCAAACTTTCTTAACGGGTCAACTCCGGGGGGCGCGCGACGGCAGGAAGATGAGCGCGATGTTGTTTGGCGTTCTGAGATCAGCAGTAGATTGGAGTTTTCGCTGTAATCCCGGCTGGGAGAGGGGCGGAAGCGATGAATGCATCGAAGTATTCGGACGCAGAAGGCGTTCATTCAGAAGCAGGGACCGGTTGGGAACCCGGTGGCGGAGATCTGCCGGAGGGGGGCAGCCAGCCGACCTACTTCAACTGGAAGAAGAAATATGACGGGCTGCTGCCGAGGAGATGAAGCGGCTGAAGCAGCTGGAGGACGAGAACGGCAAACTCCGAAAGCTGGTCGCCGACCTGTCGCTGGAGAAGGAGACGCTGCAGGACGTGATCCACCGAAAACTGCGCGGCCTGGTCGCAAACGCGAGCTGGTGGCGGATACCTGTACTGAGTGGAAAGTGTCGATCCGGCGAGTCCCGCCGCCGCGATCAGGCCGGCATCGAAGCTCGGATCAAAGACTTCTGTGCGACGCGGGTTCGTTATGGCTACCGGCGCGTGCACGTGATGCTCACGCGCGAGGGCTGGGACATCAATATGAAGCGGCTTTTTTGCCACCCGCGCCGGCCGGCGAAGCTCACCCGCCGAATAATCCGCCTGCAACGCTTCACAGCTGATCCCATCGCCGAACCCCTACGGCAACATCCCTGGCATCCCAAATTTACAAAAGAGTCGGCAGCCAAGACCGTTGGTAAAAGAACCGGACGTGCGAATCGCCCCGCTCCGGCTCAAGCCATTCTTCAACAGCAGCGTGTGGCACCAACAACCGGACGGAGCGTTCGCCATTTGACGGTGGGGGAAGCAAGTGGACCGGATCAAATGGTCAGATCCCCGGATGCTAACATATCTCGTAATTGAGATCGTCATTGCGCGGAAGAGCCAGCACCTGCTCGTACTGCTCTTCTTCTGAGGGCACCACATCGAAGCGCTTCGACGGATTGCGATTGCTCACGCGGCGCGGAGAGTTGGTGGCGTGATCCGAGTCTTCTCCGACGGCGGCCAACTACGCCGCCTCTGTCGCCAGTGATCACCTCTACCCCGCGATAGTGACTGTCTTCATGCCTGCCCCGATGCCTGGAGCGCAAATCAGGCGGCAAATCTCGCCAGTGGATAACCCTCCGGCAAAGCGGATGCTCGTGACGCTCACGATCGAATGAGCTTTGCGATCGATTGCGGGCACCGTTCCGACCGCCAGAATCGAACGTGGCTCCCCCTTCTTCAAGCCCAAGCCGCCACTCCTGCGCGCGGCCACCGCAGAGACATGTTCTTCTCGGCTACGCCGTCCTTTTCTGTCCCCTTGACGCTATGGGGAAGCCTCCTTGAGGACATAAAAGGCATCATTGATCACGAATCCGTCAAGACCTGCCGCCCGGGCATAGGTCAGCAAGTCGCTTGCGCGGTTAATGAAGCCGGCTCCATTAAAGTTCAGCGAAGTGTTGCAAAGAACACCGACACCGCTTTTTGCCTTGAAAGAGGTAAGTAGTCGAAATAAATGCGGATTTTGGACCTGCGAAACTGTTTGGGCCCGCGCTGTGCCGTCGACATGCGTGACGGCCTTCAATCGGCTATCGAGAACCTTCTGGAAAAGAAGCATGTGCGGCGACGGGCGTGCCAGGTCGAAGTGCAGAGCGACGTCCTGCTCCAGGCAAACCGGCGCGATCGGGCGGAAATCCTCCCGGTTCTTGATTCGATTTAGCCGTTCATGGGTTGCCTTTGAGAAGGGCGCTGCGAGAATTGACCGATTGCCGAGAGCCCGTGGTCCGATCTCGCAATTCCCCTGTACCCAGCCGATCACCTTGTCACCCAGCAGTGCGGAGGCCACTTGGTCGTAGTCGAGCGGATGGACCTCGAGTCCTGTCCGGTCGACTTCGTCAATTACGAATGGCTGGCCCGAATAGACGTTCCATTTGATTTTCGCATTGCCGGTGAAATGCCGCATAGCGTCGACGGCGGTTCCAATAGCCGAGCCCGAGTCGTTTGCACATGGCGGAACAAAAATGTCGGAAAAAAGCTTCGTTTCGAGCCAACGTCGATTCCACTCGCAATTCAATCCACACCCGCCGGAAATCAGCAGCGGGTAGCCCTTTGTCAGGTTCTTCTTCGCAAAAGCGTGAAACGAATCGAAAATGGCGTCTGAAACTCGCCTGGCGAGGTTGGTGAACTTTTGATGGGTTACGCCAATGTTGTAGTAAGGCGAATTCCGCAGCTCCTCTTTGGACAAGGGGTACACCTCGCTTGGAACCACGGAGTCGATTAGCGCCTGCTCGTCCGAGTCAGGCGATCCGGGTTGCCCGTGGGCGCAAAGCGCCATTAGCTTGCCGGCATCTTCGATGCGCGTTGATCCTTTGGGCAAAGTGAATTTCGGATCGGCGAGCATATAAAGGAAAGCATATTTGTGGCCAGGATTCGCCATCACTTTTCCCCTGTGCACGACCTGCAGGCGCTCATCGATTTCATAGAAATCGCCGCACCATCCCTCCCAGATAAGGGCGTAACATGGCATCCCGACGGGGAATGGCGACATGCCGTAGGAGCCCCAGAGATGGGAGCGCTCGTGCGTCGAGGAATAGAAATGGACCTTGCGGCCGAAAATGGCCATCTCGCCGACAACATCCGATCCCTGAGCTACCCCGTAGTAGCCCACCGCGTCATGGCCGAACCCCGTGCACCACCCACCGACCGCAATAATATCCGGAATGGCGTCCAGGCGGCCAGCGGCTTGGAGGATAGTCGTCGGGTTAATGGTTGAATATCTGGGAAAGCTATCCTTCTCAGCCTCGTATGAATAAATCAGCTCGGCTGCTGATACATCCAAGAGGGCAATTGTGCCATCATGGTCCGGTTTGAACGACATTATTCTCATGTTATTACTCCCGGGCGCAATGCCACCTGTTTCCACAAAATCCTAGAGTTTCCAAGCAATGGGTGGTTTCGTCTACGGCAGAGACAATCAGCTGTTTGTACACAGCTTCGAAAGCCCCAAGTCATACCTATAGGCGATCAGATCGACCAATATCCTTCCTCAGCGGAAGTGTTGGCGGTAACCCTCACCGGCGAGCGGGTCTGGGCTAGCAACTGTTCTCCGCGGACACAATCTGAACCGTCAGCCCGGATTTTTTAGCCACGTCGTTTGCGAAGAGTTTGCTTTTCCGCATCAAATTCGCAGCTGGTCATGATCCTGCCATTTGCAGGCGCTGCCTCGGCCAGGTAGGTTGTCGAATAGACATAGGTCCCAGGCTCTTGAGAGAGTAATTCATGAAGTCGGCAGAATTGGCGAGGCGTGAACAGAATTTAAGTCCGCCTTTTAACTATAGCGTACAGACACCATTAGTAAACAATTTTATTGAGAAATATTTGTTAAATTACTGCGAAAAAAATTGCAGGACAAAGACCGAGTTGGGAGGCATTTCGCAGCCGCAATCCCGAGACACAGGTCGAAACCTGAGCGCGCGATGGCAGAAAAGCTAAAATCGGTCAGAGAGGCGCGCCGCTCTTCAGCGCATTCGAATTCGTTTTGCGCCCGTGTTTCACTAGGCGGTCGACTTTGGCGCAAGTTGTTGTTCACCGGCAGCAATATTTGGTCGCGTCCCCACAGGTGGTGTAGCTCGGCGGTAGCGAAGCCGCTCGCGAGCGCGCCCTCAACAGCGCTGTAGCGAGCGAGCTGCTTTGCGGTGGTCATCGACAGTTCGCCGGTAAGGTCGG
>NZ_JAPYKP010000234.1:0-5016 GCF_037179725.1 Mesorhizobium sp. Cs1321R2N1
TGCCGCGCCGGCGGTGAAGCGCGCCGCGTAGAGCGCCCCGCCAAGGCCGGCGCACATCGCCGACAGCACATAGAGCCGCAATATGTGGCCCCTGATGTCGATACCGGCACGCCGCGCCGCCTGCACATTGGCGCCGATGGCATAATTGTGCTGGCCGAACCGCGTCTGGCCGAGCAGATAATGCATCGCGATGACGAAAACGGCAGCGATCATGACCAGATAAGGCACGCCGTGGAACTTGCCGTTGCCGAGCAGCGCGAACCAGGAATTCTGCACCGGCACAGTCGTGCCGCCGGCAAGCAGGAAGGCGACACCGCGCGCCACGCCGAACATGCCGAGCGTACCGATGAACGGCGGCACCCTGAGGCGCGAGATTAGGAGGCCATTGATGATGCCGGGCAAGCTGGCGACGATCACCGCCGCAAGGATGCCAGCCAGCATGGCCAGCGGCAAGGGAATGGCGGCGCCCGCCAGATTGGTGGCATGTGCGGCAACGACTGCGGCAAGCCCCATGATGAAGCCGAGCGACAGGTCTATACCGCCCGAAATGATGACGAACGTCTGTCCGGTCGCAAGCAGCAGCGGCGCTATCGCGAAGATCGCGATGGACTGCAAGTTGAACGGGTTGAGCACGAACGTCGCGCCGAAGGCGAATCTCGACCATATCTCGAAACAGATGATCAGGCCGGCGAGGAACAACCAGGCGCGCCCTTCGGCGATGCGTCCGATCAGGGTCCTGGCCGGATCGCCATGATCGGCCTGGGGGGCGACATGCTTCTCGGCCGGCTGGGCTGGTGATGTCGAGGTCATGAATACTCCGCGGCGCGGCTGCCTTCAAACAGGCCCCGCCTTTTGCGGGACCCGGCACGAGCTCCCCCCGGCGATACCGGGAGGAGCCAAGCTCGTCTGGACCTACTCGGAGTAGAGATACTTCGAGATCTTCGGGTCCGCGATGTTGGACTTGTCCATGATCGTGAAGCCGGTGCCGATCGCGACCGGGATCGACTGGCCGGTCAGATGGGCATAGGCCGAAACGACCCCGAAATAACCGATCTCGGCGGGATGCTGCGCGATTGCCACATCCACGAGGCCGGTATTGATGTTGTCGACGATGCTGGTCGGTGCATCGAAGGCAACGACCTTGACGGTGCCCGTCTGGCCCGCCTGCTTGACGCCGTTGGCAGCACCCAGGGCCGAGAACAGATTGGCGCCGAACACGCCGACGAGATCGGGATTGCGCGCGAAGACAGCCTGCAGCTGCGAGGCGGCCTTGTTGGCGTCGTCATCATTGAATTGGGTCTCCAGCACGGTGATGCCCGTATGCTTGGCCATCTCCTTCTTGAACCCCTCTTCGCGCTGGTCGGTGGTCGAAATGCCGGGCTTGACGTTCGACACATAGACCTTGCCCTTGTCGCCGATGGCGGTGGCCAGCGCGCGCGCGGCGATCTCGCCGCCCAGCACATTGTCCGAGGCAATGTAGGCCAGCGGGAAATCGGCATCGCCGGCACCCGTCTGGTAGACGCCGCTGCCGATGAAAGTATCGACTGTTATGACCGGGATGCCGGCCTCATTGGCCTTGCGCAGCGGCTCCACCAGCTGAACCTTGTCGGTCGGCGCGATCAGGATCGCATCCGGCTTCTTGGCGATGACCGCGTCGAGCACCGGCACCTGGGTGACCGGGTTGAAGTCCGGAGCGCCCTGGAAGACCAGGTTCACGCCGAGCGCATCGGCCGCCGCCTGGGCACCCTTGCGCATGGTGATGTAGAAGCCATCGGTGGTGAGGCCTGGAATGAGCGCAATGGTATATTTCTTGTCCTGCGCCTGCGCGGGCGCCATCAGCACCGTCGCGCTGACCGCAAGTACCGCGAGCGCGGCAACGATCTTCTTCATGACATCCTCCTCATTGTTGGCAGTTCTGCCGTTTTCGGTGACATTGGAATGGCCGTCATCCGCGCGGAGGCAGGATGCCGACGGCCGGGAACGCCTGTTGCCTTTCGCGGGCAGCTCCTCCCAAGCGCCCTCCAGTCTAAATGTCAGCCGGTCCAGCCGACCGGCACAATCGCCGTGCTCGCTTTCCTCGCCTCCGCGAGGTCAGGGAACCACCGCGCCCGGCATGCCTGCACGCCGGGTTCGCAGTTTGTAACACTTTGCAGAAATAAATTGCAACACGGTTTTTTCCGAGGCCACAACGCCGGCTTTTCCAGACACCATCTGACTGCTCCTCGGAGCCCCGGCGAACTATCGTCCCGACTCCCCGGCGACACAATCGATTTCGCAACAGCTTCTCTCCGCGCCGACAGCGAGGCATCAGTCCGGCAGCTATCGCGTTGCAAGAACCGCGAGGATGGCCTGCGCCGTCTTGGTATCCGTTACCAGCGCGTTGATCAGCCGGGCGCGAGCGGCGCCAATGATGGCCGTCGCTTTTTCCGGCGTCGCGGCGATACCGATCACCAAGGGCACGGCCCGAAGTTGCGCCGGCGACATGGCGATCATCCGGCCCTCTCCTTCCCAGGCTATCAGCACGCCATCGGCATCGAAATAATGCCGAAGGACATCGCCGGCCGCGTGGACCAGCGCCTGCTCGCTCGGCGTGGCGGCACTCGCCTCGGGCGCGTTGATAGCATGCGGCAGGCCAATGCCGACGATCGCCACATCAGTCCTGTCCCACAGTGCGACGGCATCGCGGATGGTGGCGTCTCCGAGGAAGACCTCGCGCAGCTCGCTCGACGGCAGATAGGGGGCGTGGATGAAGTGCGGCGTGCCGCCGAACTCCTCCGCGGCAAGCCGCACGAATTCGTTGACCTGGAAATGCGCCGCCTGCTGCTGCATACCGCCGGTTGCGGCCACCGTCAGCACGCCGGGCATGCGCGGCAGGCCGGCTCGAATGACCTCGCGCACGGCGCGTCCCCAGCCGATGGCGACCACAGAGCCGGCCACCAGCTGCGCCTGCCTGAGCAAAGCGCCAAGCGGGGCGGAAAGCGCCGTCAGCGCGCCCGCCGCCGGCGTCTCGACAACGGCGGCGTCCCGCAATTTCAATCCGTCGACAAGTTGCCTGGTGATATCTTCCGGCGTCGCCAGGTCGATGACCTCGATGCGCACGATGCCCTCCGCTCGCGCCCGCTGCAGCAGGCGCGAAATCGTCGCGGTGGAGACACCGAGCTGCCGCGCTATATCGACCTGCGACATCTCCTCCACATAGTGCAGCTTGGCAACCGTGTGCAGCATCGTGCGCGATGCGGTCGCGTCCTGGACGGAGGGAACAGACAGCTTGCAATTCCTTTCAGCAACGTGTTACACACCTATACGCCGATGGGAGTTATCGCGCAAATCCGGCGAACTCGCAACTTGAGGGCCATACCAGGCCAAGCGCCGGCAAGGCTGCTTATCCCAGCGGCCGGCGATGCCTCAGGCGGCAAAAATCTCCCTGCCGGCAGGCGGGCAAACTGACCATTGTATCCACGGGATCAGCGCCCTCGGCGAGAGAGCGCCAACATCGGACAGAAGACCATGACGAAGATGACCACCGCGGAACGGCGCGGCTACCAGCAGATATGCGGCAAGGACGGAGCCATGGTGGCCATCGCTTGCGACCAGCGCGGCGGCATGCGCACCTTGCTGGCGTCGGACCCCGCGGACCAGGCCAGGATCACCAACGACATGCTCGGCGACACCAAGGCCGACATCACGCGCTACCTGGCAAGTGCGGCCTCCTGCGTGCTGCTCGATCCGCTCTGCGCGGTGCCGCGGGTTGTCGATGAAGGCGTGCTGAACCGGGATACCGCACTCCTCATCGGCCTCGACGCCTCCGGTTTCGACGTCTCGCCGGAAGGCTACCGCCTGTCTCGGCTGGTTCCCGACATCGATGCTCGGCGCGTGCGCGAACTCGGCGGCACGGGCGGCAAGATCATGGTGTATCTGCGGGCCGACAAGCCGCAGGCCAACGAACACAACATCGCCATCCTGCGCCAATGCATCACCGATTTCGGCAAGGAGGACCTGCTGCTCGTGGTCGAATTCCTGACCTATCAGCTTGAAGGTGAAAGCCCCGAGGACTATGCGGCCAAAACACCCTGGCTGATCGAGGAGGGTACAAGGATCTCGCTGGAATGCGGCGCGAAGGTGCTGAAGCTTCCCTACCCCGGAACACCGGAAGCCTGCGCCAACATCACAAAAATGGCCGGCGAAGTGCCGTGGGCCGTGCTTTCGGCTGGCGTCAACCACGCCACCTTTCTCGGCCAGGTCGAGATCGCCATGCAAAACGGCGCCTCCGGTGTGATCGCCGGCCGTTCACTGTGGAAGGACTGCATCTCGCTCGACCGTGACATTCAACGCGAAAGGCTTGAGACCATCGCGGTGCCGCGACTGCGCGAGATCCAGGCGGTGATCGGGCACTATCGGCAGAAGGCCGCCGCCTGATATCCTGTTGGATCACCGGCACGTGCAGGATGTCATGCCACAAAAGTCGATGGCCATAGGGATCGATATCGGCGGCACCAATTTGCGTGCCGCCCGCATCTCCGGCACCGGTGAAATCCTCAAACGCCTTTCCGAGAAGAGCGCGCCCGATCCGGAACTGGTGCTTGGCCGCATCGCCGACATGGTGCGCCTTCTCGATACGCCTGATGTGGTGGCCATCGGCGTCGGTGTTCCCGGTCGCGTCGACGCGCGCCGCGGCGCGGTCCTGTCGGGAGGCTACGTCAACCTTGCCTCGGTCGCGCTCGCGCAGCGGCTGGAAAGCATGACCGGCAAGCCTGCTATCCTCGACAATGACTGCAATATGGCGCTGGCCGCCGAGATGGTCCTTGGCGCCGGCAAAGGCCACGACAACATCGCGATGTTCACCATCGGCACAGGCATCGGCGGCGCTGTCGTCCAGAACCGGCGGATCATGCGCGGCCGGGCAACGGCGGGGCAACTTGGCCACATCACCGTCGACGTCAACGGCGAGGTCTGCGCCTGCGGGCGTCGCGGCTGTGTCGAAACCACCAGTTCCGGCACGGCACTTGGCCGCCATAT
>NZ_JAPYKP010000235.1:0-5002 GCF_037179725.1 Mesorhizobium sp. Cs1321R2N1
GCTCGTCGGCGATCAGGATGCGCGGCGACGGTGCCAGCGCCCGGGCGATCGCCACGCGCTGCTGCTCGCCACCCGAGAGTTCGCCGGGGTAGTGGGTGACGCGGTCGCTGAGGCCCACGGCCGCCAGTTCCCGCTCCGCCACCGAAAACGGATCGGCGTGGCCGGCCAGTTCCAGCGGCACCGCGACATTTTCGAGCGCGGTCATGTTGGGGATCAGGTGGAAGGACTGGAACACGATGCCGATGTTTCGGCCACGAAACGAAGCGGTCTGATCCTCGGTTTTGTCGTTGAGCAGCTCGCCGGCGATTCGTACCGTACCCGAGTCGACCCGCTCCAGCCCGGCCAGCACCATCAGCAATGTCGACTTGCCGGACCCCGACGGACCGACGATGCCCGTCGCCTCGCCGCGCGCCACTTCGAGGCTGACGCCCTTCAGCACATGGACGGACGAGGCCCCTCCGCCGAGTGTCAGGGATACGTCTTTCAGCGCGATGACGGCTTCTGTCAAAATGAAAGCGTCCTATATGGAAAGGGAGGCTCTGCCTGTCGGAAGCCATCGCCGGAAGAATTCTCTGTCATATGGGGCCTGCCGCATGTCTTTCAAACGCCGCTTTGCCGCAGGCCTGATCGTTTTCCTCGCCATTTGCGGCGCCATTTCGTCGGCGCGCGCCGAGCCATTCAAGATCGTCGGCTTCGGTGACAGCCTGATGGCGGGGTTCGGCCTTGGGCCGGGTGAAGGCTTTACCGACAAATTGCAGGCCGCCCTTCGCGCCAGGGGCCATGACGTCGCCGTCGCCGATGCCGGGGTGTCCGGCGATACCTCCAGCGGCGGCCTGGCGCGGCTCGATTGGTCGGTGCCGGCCGGGACGCAGCTTGTCATCCTCGAACTCGGCGCCAACGACATGCTGCGCGGCGTTTCACCCGACATCACCCGGAAGAACCTTGACGCGATGCTGGGCAAGCTCAAAGGGCGCAAGATCGCCGTGCTCCTGGCCGGCATGCGCGCCGCGCCCAATCTCGGCGCCGACTACCGGAGCGCCTTCGACGCCGTCTTTCCGGAACTCGCCGCGAAATACGGCGTTACGCTGTATCCGTTCTTTCTCGACGGCGTCGCCGGCCAGTCCAGTTTGCAACTCGGAGACGGCCTGCATCCGAACGCCAGAGGGGTTGATCAGATGGTCGAGCGCATCCTGCCGACGGTGGAGAAGGCCATCGCGGCGGTGCCGGGAGATTCATGATGTCCGATAAAGCCGCTTTCCGTTGGGGAAACGTTTAGCGAAGGCCTGCGACCAACAAACCACTTGCTCCATTTGATTATCGATGATTCGCTAGGGATGACAGTTCGATTCGAGGAAGGGAGGCTCTTCATGCCGCGTCTTTTCACCGCCCTCGAAATTCCGCGTGATGCCGCCCTTTCGCTGTCCCTGCTCCGGGGCGGCCTGCCCGGGGCCCGCTGGATCGACGTCGAAAATTACCATCTGACGCTGCGCTTCATCGGCGATGTCGAAGGCCATGTCGCCGACGAGATCGCCAATGCGCTCGACCGGGTGCAGCGCCCGTCCTTCTCGCTGGCACTGTCGGGTGTCGGCGCTTTCGGTCAGAAGAAGCCGCATGCGGTGTGGGCGGGCGCCTCCCCCTCGCCGGATCTGGCCGCCCTTCAGGCCGAGATCGAGCGCATCTGCCAACGGCTCGGCATTCCCGCCGATCCGCGCAAGTTCATGCCGCATGTGACGCTGGCGCGCCTGCGCAACTCGAGCCCGCTCGACGTCGCCCAATATCTGTCGGCGCGCGGCAATTTCTCGACGCTGCCGTTCCGCATCGGCCGCTTCGTCCTGATGTCGTCGCGTGATTCGGTCGGCGGCGGCCCTTATGTCGTCGAGGAAGCCTGGCCGCTGTCCGGCGTCGATACGCGCGCCGCAAGCCGTGTCGCCAGCGCCTCCGACGCCTCGCGGATCATGCGATAGACCAAAGCGAACGCTTCCCGGTCCCCATAATAGGGGTCCGGCACATCGCGCGGCCTTCCCTCGGCGAAGTCCAGGAACAGGTGGATGCGATCGCGCACTGCCGCCGGCGCCAGCGCCTTCAGGTCGCGGACGTTGGACCGGTCCATGCCGAAGATCAGGTCGAAGCGGTGAAAATCCTCCGGTGCGATCTTGCGCGCCCGCTGCCGCGAGATGTCGATGCCGTGGCGCGACGCGATAGCAATCGAGCGCGGATCGGGAGCGGAGCCGACCTCCCAGCCGCCGGTCGCGGCCGAATCGAGCACGATATCCCCGCCATATCCGCGCTCCGAAAGCACGGCGCGAAGGACGCCTTCCGCCAGCGGCGATCGACAGATGTTGCCGAGGCAGACGAAAAGAATGGAATTTATGGGCTTCGCGATCATGGATCCGGCGCTATGCTGGCTACTCCAGCGCAATAGCACGGGAAGCGGACATGACGAGAGAGAAACTGGGCAGGGAAGCCGCCGAAGCAGCACTGACGGCGCTTGACGGCTGGGCGCTGGCAAAGGACGGCGCCTCGATCGCCCGCACCTTCACCTTCAAGAATTTCTCCGAAGCCTTCGCCTTCATGACCCGTGTCGCGCTGGCCGCCGAGAAGATGGACCATCATCCCGACTGGTCGAATGTCTACAAGACCGTCGACGTGACGTTGAACACGCATGACGCCGGCGGCGTCACGGCGCTCGATATCGAACTGGCCAAGAAGATGAACCGCTATTTCGGCGGCTGAACCCGGACTGGCCATGCTCACGGGTCCGGCGCGGACCCGCCAAATCGGCGCCCGCATCTTGCAGCCGGGTTCGGCTTTCACCACATTTTGATCCGCGGGCATGCACCAGTACGGTCATGGAGCCGCTAGGAGAGATTGATGGCGCAAGAATCCGGTTTTGACTTCTTCGGCTTTGGCGACAGGCTGGGCGGCGAGGGCGAAGTGCGTGAAAAGTTCTGGCGCACGGCAAAGAAAGCCGCTCGGCAGATCCCGTTCATGGAAGACGTCGTTGCCGCCTATTACTGCGCCATGGACAAGAAAACGCCGCTGCGCGCGAAGGGCATATTGGTGGCCGCGCTCGGCTACTTCGTTCTGCCGGTCGACCTCATCCCCGACTTCATCTTCGGCCTCGGCTTCACCGATGACATCGCCGTGCTGACCGCCGCGATCACCGCCGTCAGCGCCCATATCACGCCGGCGCACCGGCAGGCCGCCAAGGACGCCATCGCCGACAAGGGCTAAAGCCCCGCCCGCCGAAACCCGCCACGTCGGCTCAGCCCCTGGAACAGGGGCGTTCAGCGGCGGGTCAAAAGTCAAACTCTTGCCGTTTTCGTGGCCTCCAAGTCGCCAAAGGGACGCCGTGCCGGCCGCTGACAAGGCGGCGGCGCGGGAATGGCGGCGGCGGTTTCCTGGGGTAAAGGTCCTTTTCTCTTGGGAACTTCACCGTTTGGTAACCCAGATTAAATCAAAATGAAGCGACGGCAGGACGCCACGCGGCCCCGCCTCCGCACCATTTGGAATACGGGAAAAACGATGCGCGGATTGATTGCACTAGTTTCAAGCCTGGTCCTGGCGGCCTCGGCAGCGCCGGCGCTGGCGCAGCAGGCGACCAAGATCGGCCAGCACAATGCCTGGGGCACCTACAGTTACCAGGCGTCGGGCGGCAAGGTCTGCTACGTGCTGACCGTGCCGACCGACAAGCAGCCGCCGACGCTCGACCACGGCGACATGTTCTTTTTCGTCAGCCAGCGGCCCGGCCAACAGGTATCCTATGAGCCGCAGTTCATCGCCGGCTACAATTTCCAGGAAGGCTCCAAGGCCACCGTCACCATCGACAAGAAGAGCTTCTCGATGTTCACGCGCGGAAAATCGGCCTGGGTCGAGAACGCCGCCGAGGAACCGGTGCTGATCGCGGCGATGAAGACCGGCACCGACATGAAGGTGTCGGCGAAGTCGGGCCGCGGCAATCCCACGAATTATGTCTTTTCGCTGAAGGGCATCTCGGCGGCGCTGTCCTCGATCGCCAAGTGCAAATAGGCTATCTTCGTTTTTGAACCAAAGGCCGGGCCGCAACCCCGGCCTTTTGCTTTTTTCAGCCGTGGCCTGATTCCGGTGCGGCTTCCGCCCGCCGCCGCCGGATCGCTTCGGCGATAAACACCCGCGACAGGGCGTGATAGAGCGGCTCGTGCGAGATCAGGCGTGCCGTGCCGTAACCCAGCATCGAGGCCAGCATCAGGCCGATGACATTGTCGTGATTGCCGGTCATTTCGAGGATGATGACGAAGGCCGTCATCGGCGCCTGCACCACGCCGGCGAAATAGCCGGCCATGCCGAGCAGCGCCGCGACGCCGGCCCCGCTGCCGAACACCAGGCCGAGCGAACTGCCGATGCCCGCTCCCACCGCCAGCGAGGGCGCGAAGATGCCCCCGGGTATGCCTGAAATCATCGACAGCAGCCCGGCCGCGAATTTCTCGGCAAAGAAGAACCAGGGCAGCGGCGTGCCTTCGACCGCGCTGCGCGCCTGCGCGTAGCCGGTGCCGAAGGTCAGCCCGCCCGACGCGATGCCGATCACCGCCACCGCCAGCCCGCAGACCGCCGCCACCAGCAGCGCGCGCCACAGCGGCTGCAGTGCGTTCCAGCGCCGGATACGCCGCGTCGCCTTCAACGCCAGCAACGAGAACAAGGCGCCAAAGCCGCCGCCGATGACGCCGCAGGCGATCACCAGCGGCCAGTCGACGGCAAACGAGATCGTCTCCTTGGACATGCCGAAATAGGTGTAGTTGCCGAGCACGCCGAGCGACGCGAGGCCGGCCAGGATGACCGCCGTCAGCACCAGCCCGTTGGTGCGCGCCTCATAGGTGCGGCCCATTTCCTCGATGGCAAAGACGATGCCGGCAAGCGGCGTGTTGAAGGCGGCGGCGATGCCGGCGGCCGATCCCGCCAGGATCAGCCCGCGCGCCTGCGCCATGCCGCCCCAGCGCTCCGCCTGCAGCACCAGCGACGCGCCGAC
>NZ_JAPYKP010000236.1:0-4948 GCF_037179725.1 Mesorhizobium sp. Cs1321R2N1
ACGCAGCGGCGTCAGACGGGCATTCTTGTGGATGTTCATTCGGACCCTCCGATCTGTACTGAAGCCTGGTAACTCCAGTCTCCTCGGTCCGGTCCGAATGGACAACCTCCCGAAAGCTCACACCTAGAGCACCGTCTCTTTCTGTGCCCCTTGAACGATCTTGGACCGCATTTGGCCGCAGCGACCGACGACCTGATGCTGCCGGCTCTAACCGAAAAATTCGGCGAACGCCCCGACGGCCATTTACCTCCTCCGATCGTCGGCATCTTCAGTCAGATGAAGCAGGAATATGCGTCCGCGCGCTTTATGCTATTCGAGGGGATGAGCAGCACGAGAGTCCATTTCTCTGACCGCGGCGTCGCGCTCACCGACACGCTTGACTATCCCTTATATTCATTGGCCAGTGAGCGGGTCCGCACGGCCTTCCGCACCGCCTATTCGCTGCTCGACAAGGTCGCCTTTCTCGTTGATCGCTACTGGGGTCTAGGCAAGGCGCCGGACAGGATCAGCTTCAAGAACGTGTGGATGGTCGAGAACAAGGCGCGCTTGCTGCCACAGTTCCAGAAGCTGGACAATCTGCCACTGCGCGGCCTCTTTTGGTTGTCGAAAGAGCTGTTTGACGATCAACTCAAGCAGACCACAGCGGCCGATGCCCGGGAGCTGCACGGCATCCGCAATGCGCTGGAGCACACCTATCTACGGGTGAGCGTGGGGTGGGCCAAGCCATTCGTGATCAACGGGACGAGCAACAATGGCTTCGGCATCGCCGTAGGAAGTGACGAACTCGAAGCCAAGGCGGTCCGCGTCATGCAGATGGCGCGATCCGCACTATTCTACATATCCTTCGCGATCGGCATCGAAGAGCGGAAGAAGCAACTTGCCAAGCCCGGCCGGCTGGCTGGCTCGATGCCGCTCTATAGTCTCGACCACAGGCGGAAGCGGCGCGATTCATTCTAAGTCTGATTGAATAGTCGCTTAGAACGGCAGCTTTCGGTCACCAGCGCCAGACAGTCAGCTTTCGCGTTCACGCAAGAACTAAGCGGATTGGAGCGGTTCGGCACCCAGCACTGATGTCTCTGTCCCCTCGGGCACAAGAAGTTGGGTAAACGACCCCAATGGGAAATCGGATGGTATCTGTGAGCGAAGCGTCCCATCCTCCTCTAGCCAATGATGGGCGACGCCCGGTAGCAGCCGTGGGTCAAGAGGTTTTAGAGCGCGCGGGTTGTGAAAGATCGAGATGCCCTCTGCCCAACTTTCCCGGTACCTAGGGTCACGGATGTTTTGGCTCAGTAGCAGCGGCTCTGCTGCATTGGAGTCTGCGTTCATCCACGTCCCCATGCGCACGATTTGCACCAACTCGGAACCGAATCCAGCCAGCGCGCCCATTCGAGCGAACTTGGAAATGGTGCCGCTGTTGGAGAAGAGGACGGCTGAGACCTGTTCGGCATCCGGCAACCTGAAGAACCCCGACTCGACCTTTTTCTCGCCCCATACATGCCATTCCAGGGGTTGCGGGGTTATTACAAGTTTTCCGTTAGCGTCGTGGACCCATTCATAGTCGTAACCGTAGAGGTAGCGCTGGAGCGCACTGCTGGTCCTGGTCATCGAAGCCGGAGACGAAAAGTCCTGAATCGCGAAGAGCAACGGTCGGTCTGCCACGTGCTCCTTCTCCCAGTACTTCTTCTTGAGCTTGCCGGTCAGCGGGCCAGCGAACTTGATCGGCATGTAGTCCTTTAGATGGGCGATCTGCTGCTCAACTGTTTCCAGCGGCGGCTCGGGAACGACATTGCCTTGCTTGTCGCGAGTGGGATTGGCAGTCACTGCCTCTACGTTGAATTCGCCGAACGGACTCGCACAGCAGAAGTCGGGAACGGCATGGATGCGCCCAATCTCGTAGCTGAGCTCTGTGAATGCGGCGAACAGGTACAATTCCCAGATGCGTGCGTCGAACCCGGTCGTCTGGAATTGCTCGATGAAGTTGCCATCCGCGTCTTCGTACCAGCGCATCATTGGTTCGATGATGCCTCGGGCAGAGGAGTAGCCCAGCGCATCACTCAAGGAAACGAACGCCGGGTTGAGGGAATGGACTTGTACGACGGGCGTGAAGAAATCCACGGGAGCGCCCCTCTCGTCAGCCTGGAAATACTCTTCGTCGGGTAAATGGGCTTGGCGCTCCATTTCGCGCCTCAAGTCGACGCGGCACCGATGAATGCTGTGGTGCCAGCCCGGAGTAGCCGATATCCAACGAAATCGACCACGCCGGTCTCGGCCGAACACCATGCCGCCGAAATCGCCGTCGGCTTTGTCGCGAACGATCATCCCCAAGACGCGCTCGTCGCTATGCTCATACCAAGCAACCTCATCGCCGATGAGGCGAGCCCTAGGGGCGCGGGCGTAGGAGGCCAGAGCATCGAATCGAAGGAGTGTTAGCGGCTTCATCTCAAAAGGGCGGGCACATGTTGGAGTGATAGACTGGTCTTCTTCTGCAGGCGTAGTCGAGCATCATAGATGGCTGAACGCAACGCTGTGGCCTCACGCTGGTGGCACCAGCGAGAATCCTGATCCCGCGGGACAAGCGCCGACTCGAGGGAAGATGCGCGATACGCCGATCGACTTCTGCGGGCGAATTACCCCCGACTTATAAGAGTTCCCTGATGTCGGCATCTGGCACGCGGCAAATCTGATCTCAACGTCCGACATTGCGAAGCATTGCTGCCGCCAGCCGGCAACCGCTAAGAGGATGAGGAAGGACCAACAGGTCGCTGGGAGGCGCCAAGCCACTGTTCACTTGCTATGCGTTAAAATGTGCATATATTGTGCTTATGAGAGGTCGGAGAATTGTCATGGCCCACACACAGCTAGCACATTCCACGGTGATCTCGGGCTTTGTCGATAGCCTGCAGGAGCCGCGCACACCCTATATCTCGCCGAAGCGCCTGTCGGAGGCGCTGGGCGTGAAGGTTGCCAATTTGGCCCAGTTGACCGGCGTCCACCGCAACACGCTCCGCAACCCGTCATCGGAGCGCCTGCAGGGCCGGATGCGCGAGATGGTGAAGGTGATCTCGGCCGCGACGGAGCTCACCGGCGACGTGGACAAGGCAATCTACTGGTATCGCAATGAACCGATCGCCGATTATGGCCATCGCACGGCTGCCGAACTTGTGGCGGACGGCCAGGTCGAAGCAGTCCTGGCCTTTATCCGGGATCTCGAGAACGGGGCGCGCGGGTGAAGCTCACCCGCGTCGGGCCGGACGAGATCTTCCATCGCTACCTGACACCCAAATGGGCCTTCATGCCCATCAGCGGTGCAGGCGCGGCGATGGACGGCGGTCGTTTCAACCGGCCCGGCATCGAAGCGCTTTACCTGTCCCGTTCGACGCAGACAGCGCTGGAGGAATACAAGCAGGGCGCCAGCATCACCCCGCCGGCAACGCTTGCCGCCTACAAGATCACGCTCGGCCAGGTGGCCGACCTTTCGCAGGGATTCGACCCGGACATCTGGGATGGCGCTTGGCAGGAATGGGATTGTGCCTGGCGCCAGGTCGCTCGCATCGACAAGAAGATCCCGCCATCGTGGAAGCTTGCGGACCTGATCATCACGGCCGGGCTTCGCGGCATCCTGTTCCCGTCGCTGCGTCACGCCGGCGGCACCAATCTGGTGATCTTTCCGGCCAATCTTGTCGACGGCGATCATGTCGCGGTTCACGATCCCGATGACCGGCTGCCGCACGACCAGTCGTCCTGGTCCTGAGTCATTGACCGTGTCTGTGGTCGCAACGCGACAACGCCCGCTCACGACACCTGCTCTTCGACGACATCGTCGTCGCCCTCCCTATTAGCCAACCCGGCCGGAATATCCCCGGCCAAAAGCTTCTCCTTCGACAACAGCCCGGCATCCTCGAGCGCCTCGAAATCCGGCAGCTGGCGCAGCGTGTCGAGCCCGAACTGCGACAGAAAGGTTTTCGTCGTCACATAGGTGTAGGGCGCGCCTTGAGTGGGGCTGCGCGGCCCCGAGGCGATGAGGTCCTGCCCGCGCAGAATGCCTATCAGATCGCGTGACACTTCCTTGCCGAAGAAGGACGACAGCTCACCACGCGTGATCGGCTGGAAATAGGCAATGCACATCAGCACGAGAGCCTCCGCCTGCGATAATTCTTTCGCCTCCTGCCCGGCAGTGCCAAATGCACTGCGGATGACGTCCCCAAAAGCCTTTTTGGTCCGGTGCTGCCAACCGCCGGCGACCGCGACCAGTTCGTAGGGGCGACCGGCGAGCTCGGTGCGGATGTCATCAATGATCAGCTCGATGTTGCAGTTTCTTCCCACCACTCGCGCGAGGACACTCCGTGTCACCGGTTCATTTGCGGCAAAGATTACAGCTTCGACGCGGCCCATCCATTCGCGCCAGCGCAGCTCCGGCGGCAGGTGGTCCAGTTCCGTGTCGAGCAGCACAGGCTGTTCGTTCGGCTTGCGACGGGCGGACGCTTCGCTCATCGCTAGAGCCCAAACAGCCGGAAGCTGGTGCGACCCGACAGCTCGCGCACGGCATCGAGCTGTTGCAGCCGTTCAAACAGGCGGCGCGCCGCAAAGCGCGACAGGTTCTTTGTCACAAGCGAGCCGGAAACGGCATCTTCATTCAGGAGCAAAAAAATCACATCGCCGGCGCCTTTGGCGCGCAGTTTTGGCGCCACCGCCAGGAGTTTTTCGGCGCGGCGCGACAGTTCGCTGGCCAGCCGGCAGGCCTCGGCCGCTGCCTGAACCAGCGCAACGCAGACCGCGGGCTCAAAGCCCTTTTCGCCCGGTCGGATGCGCTTGCCGCCGCCCTCGGTGCGGAAGGCCGGGCCAAAAGCCTGCGTCATCAACAGCGGCAGCGGCCGCGGCCAGCGCAGGCTTTGCGCCAGCACCAGGTCGGCGATCCACCAGCCAAAAAGCTCGGCGTCGGGGCGCATGG
>NZ_JAPYKP010000237.1:0-4773 GCF_037179725.1 Mesorhizobium sp. Cs1321R2N1
TTGCGCCGCGGATCTTGCCGCGATCGACGACAAGTGCCGCGGCCGCCGAAACGACCGCGAAGGCATAGGAGGTGCGTTCGCGCACTTTCAGGTAGCGGGCGTGAGCGGCGAAGGAAGCTGCTTCCGCCGGCAGGCGCACCGCAACGATTAGCTCGCCCGGCTCCAGCACGGTCTCGCGCTGCGGGGTGTCGCCCGGAAGCCGGTGAAATTCCTCCAGCGTCACATGGCGCCGGCCCTCCTTGCCCTCGACCTCGACCACGGCGTCCAGCGCCACCAGGGGCACGCAGAAATCGGAGGGATGGGTGGCGATGCAGGCATTGCTCCAGCCCAGGATGGCATGCAGGCGGTTCTCGCCGCCAAGTGCCGAGCAGCCGGAACCGGGTTCGCGCCTGTTGCAGCCGCTGGCGGTGTCATGGAAGTAACTGCACCGCGTGCGCTGCAACAGATTGCCGCCGACGGTGGCGGCGTTGCGAAGCTGCGCCGAGGCGCCCGACAGCAGCGCCTCGGCCACCGCCGGATAGGCCTTGGCGAAGGCCGGATCGTGTGCGAGATCGGCATTGCGGACCAGCGCGCCGATGCGCAGGCCGCCATCATCGAGCGTTTCGATGCGATTGAGTTCCGGCAGCCGGGTAATGTCGACGATCCGTTCGGGGCTGGTGATGCCGCCCTTCATCAGATCCAGCAGATTGGTGCCGCCGGCGAGATAGGCCGAGCCCGGTCCGGCCGCCGCCGCTATGGCGTCGGAGATGGTGGCCGGCCTGATAAAATCGAAGTCCCTCATGCCGCGGTCCTCCGGTCGGTTCCGGCAAGTTGTTGCCGGGCCTCCAGAACGGCCTCGACGATGCCGCCATAGGCCGCGCAGCGGCAGATGTTGCCGCTCAGCCCCTCGCGGATACGCTCGGGATCGTCTCCAGCCTGTCCTTCGGCGATCAGGCCGAGCGTGCTCATGATCTGGCCGGGTGTGCAGAAGCCGCACTGGAAGCCGTCATGGGCGATGAAGGCGGCCTGCACCGGATGCAGTTCTTCACCGTGAGCGACGCCTTCGATGGTCAGCACCTCGGCGCCGTCATGGCTGACCGCCAGCGCGAGGCAGGAATTAATGCGCTTGCCGTCGACCAGCACCGTGCAGGCGCCGCACTGGCCGCGGTCGCAGCCCTTCTTGGTGCCGGAGAGCTCAAGCCGCTCGCGCAGCAGGTCGAGCAAGGTGACGCGGGTGTCGACCTCGAGTTCGTGGCGGTGTCCATTGACGGTAAGCGAGATGGGAAGGGTGGTCATGGGCGTCTGGCTCCAGTTGCTTGACGCTGAGGGGGATGATCTGGCGCTTGGGAGGGGAAGGACAAGGTCAGGCGGCAGCCAATCCGCCGCGGGTAGGGAAGGTGACAGCTTGCGGCTTCGAAAGACGTGACATACCGGGCTCCCTGATTATATGATAAAGGTGCTCCACTAAAACGGAGGCGCCTCCGTTTATCTACGTGGGGGCTGGCCGGGCATGGTTCAAGCCCCCATATCCCTGGTGGAGAAAAAAATTGGCTTTTGAGCCCGTCACAACTGTCGACCAAAAACCCGCCGCCGCCGACAAACCGCTGCGCGCGGATGCCCGGCGCAACCGCGACCGGCTGGCCGAGGTCGCGGCGGCCGTGTTTGCCGAGCGCGGCATCGATGCCTCGCTGGAGGAGATCGCGCGCCGCGCCGGCGTCGGCATCGGCACGCTCTACCGGCATTTCCCGACGCGCGAACATCTGGTCGAGGTGGTCTACCGCCGCGAGGCGGAGGCGCTATGCGCGGCGGCCGGCGAGCTTGCGGCAAAACATCCCTCCGATGTCGCTCTGGAAGAGTGGATGCGCCGCTTCGTCGACTATATCGCCACCAAGCGCGGCCTGGCGACCAGCCTGCGCATCCTGTTCACCACCAATTCGACGCTCTTCTCCGACACGTCGGGCCGGGTCTCGCAGGCGCTGCGGCAACTGGTCGAGGCGGCGGTGGCCGACGGCACGATCCGCGGCGACGTCGATGCCTCCGACGTGCTGCATGCGCTCGGCGGCATCTACTCGGCGCCCGACACGCCGGAATGGCGTGACCGCTCGCGCCGCCTAGTCAAGCTGTTGATGGACGGCTTGCGGTTCGGAGCGGGGAAGGCTGGGTGAACGGGGATAATGGCCGCGCAACCGTGCGCGACAGGATGATTTGAGGGGCATTCAATGTATGTAGGGCGTTCCTACAAGGTGGTCGATTTCGCGCTGTGGTCGCGGCGCAGCGTGCTCTACATGGTGGTGGTGAGCGGGCTGGCCGTGGCGGCCTACCGCCTGCCGGGCATTGCCGGGTTCTCCGTGCCATGGTCGGTGGTGCTGGTGCTCGGCACCACCGTATCGCTCGTCGCCGGCTTCAAGAATTCGCAGGTGCTCACCCGCAGCGGTGAGGCGCTGCAGGCTTTCACGCAGATCACGGCCAGCAGCCGGATGTGGTCCAATTTCTGCCGGGACTTCCTCGATGCGCCGACGGCTCGGAAGCTCATCTACCGCCACATCGCCTGGATGACGGCGCTGCGATACGCGCTGCGGCGGCCGATGCCCTGGGAATCGATGGGGAAGGCCGCCAATATCGAATACCGGCGGCGTTACCACATCCAGGAGGACGGGGGCTCGATCGCCGACGAATTGCGTCCGCTGCTGGGCGACCAGACCGTTGATGTCGTGAAATCGCCTCGTCCGGCGATAGCCTTGCTCGAATTGCAGTCGGTCCAGGTCAACGGGCTGCTCAAGGACGCCAAGATTCCGGCGCAGGTCTATGTCGAACTGACGAAGCTGATCCGCGACTTCCACGACCAGCAGGCGCGCTGCGACCGCATCAAGAACAATCCCTATCCCCGGCAATACGCCATAGTCAGTTCCATGTTCGTCATGATCTTCTGCACGCTGCTGCCGTTCGGCGTGGTTCCGGTCTTCGCCGACATGGGCAAACTGGACGGAATGCTCGGCTCGATCGCCATCTGGCTGACGATTCCGTTCAGCACGCTGCTGGGCTGGGCCTACATGTCCCTCGACCAGGTCGGCGAGAGCAGCGCCAACCCTTTCGAGGGCAACGCCAACGATGTGCCGATCTCGCAAATCTGCCGCGACATCGAGATCGAGATGCGCGCCGGGCTCGGCGAGAGCGACCTTCCCAAGCCCTTGCTGCCGGTCAATGACATCGCGATGTGAGGCAGGAGCAGGCGCCTACCGGCGGGAGATCACCCGCAGCCAGGGCGCCAGGTGGAAAGCGCTCATCAGCAGGTACATGGCGGGCATTCCGGTCAGGATTGGGCCGGCCAGCGGCGAGGCGCCCATGCATGGCATGGCGGTATCGCCGCCTTGAAGGCGGGAAAGCAGCGCCATCAGTGCGAAGGTGGGCGCTGCTGCCAGGCACAGCCAGTCGGCGATGCCACGAGGGGCGGCATTTTCGGCGCTGCCGATGCCGGAATGGATATCGCTCATGGTCTTACTCCCTTGGTGATTGCGACCCGTCAGGACCTGGGTCCTCGCCCCTGCCGAAGACGGGAGAGGAACCCAGGCTGGACAGGCTTGCGCCGGTTACTGCTTGTCCTTGTCGCGGAAGGCGGCTTCGCCGGCGGCGGACACTTCGGCCCATTTCTTGTCGGCTCCGGCTTCGTAGTTGTCGTGCCAGTTCCACCAGCTGTAGAGCGGGGTCTGCGGGTAGCCTTCGGGCGAGTCTTCCCAGGTCTCCTGGCGGCCGAGCGGTGTGACGTCGAGATAGCTCCAGACGGTGCCCAACGCCTCGTCGCCGCGGTTGTTGATGAAATAGGTGCGGAAGATGCGGTCGCCATCATGAATGAACACGTTGTGGCCGTGCCATTCGTCGACGCCGAAATCCTTGTCGAAGCTGTCGGTGATCGTGTACCAGGGCATCTCCCAGCCCATCCGTTGCTTCAGCCGCGCAATGTCGGCCTGCGGCGCGCGCGAGGCATAGGCAAGCGTGGTGTTGCGGGCGTTGAGATGGGCGAGGTGGCCGACCTGGTCGGCGCCGAGCGAGCAGCCACGGCAGGCGTGCTCCGGCCAGCCATAGACGCCAGGCTCGAAGAAGGCGCGGTAGACGATCAACTGGCGGCGGCCTTCGAACAGGTCGAGCAGGCTCACCTTGCCGTCGGGGCCCTCAAAGACATAAGCCTTGTCCACTTCCGTCCATGGCATGCGCCGGCGTTCGGCCGACAGCGCGTCCCTGGCGCGCATCGTCGCCTTCTCCTTCACCAGCATCTTTTGGTGCGCGGCTTCCCAATCTTGCCGTGAAACGATCGGCGGGGTCTTCATCGTCATGGTCATTGGTCTTCTCCTTTGCCAGTCGTGGCGTCGTTGCGGTGTGGTGTTGCCTGGGCAGGTCGGGGAGGCGCGGCGGAATCCAAGAGATCCGGTCCCGCGCAGCAGGGGTGGCGTGCTGCGTGCTTGGCCGTATCATTGGCCGTGTCGAGGTCGAGGTCGGTGGAAGCAGGCATCTTTGTATCTCCTATGCGTGCCGTCATTGCCGACTTGCTGGGCCGACTTGCTGGTTGACGGTACTGACGTAAGTTAGGGCGGCTCGGTGCCGAGGTGGGAGTTACAAGTGTGACGGGATTTGAATGGACTCGCTGATCACCTCGGCAGCGCTGGCGCTAGCGGCCGGCGATCCGCTCGGCGCGCTCGACCGCGTCGCCCTGCGCGAGGATGCGCCGGCGCTGGCGCTGCGCGGCATCGCCATGGCGCAGCTCGGCGACTTCGATCGCGCCAAGCTCTTGTTGCGGCGGGC
>NZ_JAPYKP010000238.1:0-4735 GCF_037179725.1 Mesorhizobium sp. Cs1321R2N1
CCGGAGAGTTGATGCGGCCGGCGGCCGCCGAGCTTGCCGAGCTGGACGAGGTCGAGCGCGCGCTGCACTTCCGTGGCGATCGCCGCCTTCGCTTCCCCGCGCACCGAAAGGCCAAAGGCGACGTTGTCGGCGACGCTCATATTGGGAAACAGCGCATAGTTCTGGAACACCATGCCGATGCGCCGCTTTTCGACCGGCACGCGCTCGACGCTTTCACCGCCGATGGCGATGCGGCCGGAATCCGGAAAGTCGAAGCCGGCGATTTGGCGCAGCAGGGTCGTCTTGCCGCTGCCCGAGGGGCCGAGCAGCGCGTAAAAGCCGCCATCGGCAAAATCGATCGAGACATCGTCCAGCGCCTTGTGCGCGCCGAAACTGCGGGAGAGGTTAGCTACCTCGACGCCGGCCATTATTTCTCTCCACCGAATTTGAAGAAGCGTGCCGTCAGCAGCATCAGCGCCATGGATACGACAATGATGATCGTCGAGACCGCATTGATCTCGGGCGTGAAGCCTTTGCGGATCGCGGCATAGATCTCGACCGGCAGCGTCGTTTGGCCGGGCGTCGACAGGAAATACGAGACCACGAACTGGTCGAACGACACGGCGAATGCAAACAGCCCGCCGGCGATCACACCAGGCATGATCCAGGGCAGCGTGACGCGCATGGTCACCTGCCACTGGTTGGCACCGAGCGAACGCGCCGCCTCTTCGAGTTCCGGCGCGAAGGTCTGCAGCCGGGCAGAGACGACGACGATCACATAAGGCAGCGCCAGCGCCACATGGCCGAGCAGGATGGCGACGAGCCCGCGGCCGATGCCGACGCCGAAGAAGAAGATCAGCATCGCCGTGCCGGTGATCAGCCACGGAATGGCGATAGGCGGGAAGAGCAGCGCCTGCAGGAATTTCTTGCCGCGGAATTCGTAGCGGTAGAGCGCGAGCGAAGCCATCACGCCCAGCACCGTTGAGATGATCGTGGTGATGACGGCGATCTCGATGCTGTTCCAGGTTGCCGCGATCAGCTGGTCGTTCTGCCAGAGCGAAGCGTACCAGTCCGTCGTCCACTCGAACGGCAATTGGTAAAAGGGCGACGTGTTGAACGACATCAGCGCCATGATGATGATCGGCAGATAGAGGAAGGCGAGCAGCAGTACGATGTAGAAGCGCCCGAGCCATTCGAGGATGCGCGTCGTCGCCATCAGCCTGCCCTCCGCAAAACTGGAGCGGCCAGCGCCAGGATGATCAGCACGACCGCCAGCAGGATGAAGGACAGCGCAGCACCCAGCGGCCAGTTGAAGACGGCGACGAACTGGTCCTCGATGACTGTGCCGTAGAAGGTGCCGGTGCGGCCGCCGAGGATGCGTGGCTCCATGAAGGAGCCTACCACCGGCACGAAGATCAGCGCTGAACCGGCGATCAGGCCAGGCATCGACAGCGGGATGATCACCCGCCACAGCACCTGCCGCCGCGTGGCGCCGAGCGACCGGCCGGCTTCGATCAGCGAGTCGTCGATGGCCTGCAGCGTCAGGTAACAGGTCAGAACCATGTAGGGCACGTAGGAGTGCACAAGGCCGATGATGACGGCGGGATAGGAATACATCAGATCGATGTTGATCTTGAACGGCAGCACCGCGTTGAGCGCCGTATCGAGAATGCCGCCTTCGCGCAGCACCATGGCCCACGAGAAGATGCGCACCAGCCCGTTCGACCAGAAGGGCAGGATGACGAGCAGGAAGATCGCCTCGCGGCTGCGGCCCTTCAGCACCTTGGCCAGCACATAGGCTGCCGGGTAGCCGATGACGACGCACCACAATGTGACCTCGAGCCCGAGACGCAGCGATGCGAGCAGCAGTTTCGAATAGAGGCTTTGCGAAAAGAAGGCCGCGTAGTTGCCGAGCGTGAACGACCACTCCTTCCCGGCCAGGGGCAGGTCGGTCATGAAGGAGAAGAACACCATGGCCGACAGCGGCAAGAAGATCGCCACCGTCAGCCACAGATAGGCGGGCAGGAGAAGCGGCAGGGCGGGCCTCAATCCACGGCGCGAACCGATCGCAAGCTGGTCAGCCATTTTGCCTCTCCTCCGAAAGAGGCCCGTTACTTCACGTTGACCTTCAGCTCCTGCCATAGCGCCAGGTACTTCTCGCGCTGCTCGTCGGTGATCGGCGCCTGGAACTGGATGCGCTTGGCGACCTCCGGATCACCCATCACCTTGCGGTTGAAGGCATCCCCGGGCAGTGCCTCGACCGCCTTGGTGTTGGCGGAAACGGGAGCGCCGACCTTGGTGACCCATTCGACATAGAACTTCGGATCGATCATGTAGTTGATGAAGGCCTCGGCGCCGGCGACATTCTTGGAGCCGACCGGGATCGAGAAGGCGTCGAGCCAGGCAACCGAGCCTTCCTGCGGGATGACCAGCGAGACCGGCAACTTGAAATGCGTCTTGGCGCGATCGGCCGAGCCGCTCCAATAGGTGCCGATGTCGATCTGGTTGGAGGCGACCATCTGGTTCCAGTCGTTCTCCGAGCTCCAGAAGGTCTTGATCTGCGGCATCAGCGAGGTGAGCTTCGCTTTGACCGCTTCCATATCCTTGATGTCGTTGATGTTCTGTCCCGAAGCCAGCGCACCGAACTGCACCGCCTCGACGGCGTCGTCGCGGATGATGACGCGCCCCTTATGGGCCGGGTTCCACATCTCGGCGATGCTCGTCGGCGGCTTGTCGAACGACTTGTCATTGATGGCCAGCGCTGTCAGGCCCCACACCCAGGGCACACCATAGACCTTGCCGTCATGGTCAAGCATCGGCGAACCGGCCTTGTCCTTGGCGATGTCGGCATAGTTGGAGAGTTTTGAGACATCGATCGGCTGGATCAGCTTGCCGGCCATCGCCTGGTCGTTGAAGGCGGCGTTGATCATGACGACGTCGTAGAGGCCGGGATTGGTCCGGATCTTGGTCAGCATCTCCTGTTCGGAGTTGAAGAAGTCGTTGACCACCTTGAAGCCGGTCGCCTTCTCGAAATTGGCGACCGCCCACGGCTCGTCGGCACCATAGCCTTTCCAGTTGAGCACATGCACTTCCTCGGCCGCTTGTGCTGCCAAAGGGAATGCATAAACCATGAATGCTGAGACGAAGACGGCGGTCGCCGTCAGAAAAGCGGTCAGTCTGGGCATGCGCATGTTTTCTTCCTCTCATTGTTTGCCCGGTTGATGGACTTGTTAAGTTGCAGTCGCTTCCTTCCGGCCATGCGCCGTCGTTGCTTGGGCGTGCTGGGTCAGGAATTCCTGGGTTTCTTCATGCGTAGGTGCCGAGGACCCGCCATGGCGGGTGACTGAAAGGGCTGCCGCAGCGTTGGCGTAGCGGGCCGCCTCGCAGGGCGGGATGCCGCGCGACAAGGCACTGGTGAAGGCGCCGATATGCGTGTCGCCGGCGCCATTGGTATCGACGGCCTCCACCTCGAAACCGGGCACCGCGCGAGTGCCGCCATCGGCTATGCGCACGAGGCAGCCATGCGCACCGGCGCGGATGACGACGCCTTCGGCCCTGGGGCAGTGCTCGGCGAGCAATCGGATCGGGACGGTCTGGGCATCGCCGGGGCCGGCGATTTCGGCGGCCTCGTTGGTGTTGCAGCTCAGCCAGGTCGTCCGCACCAACACCCTGTTCAGGATTGGCCGCGGAATGTGGGCGATCACCGGCGTCGGGTCGAAGACCAAAGGAATGCCGGCCGGCAGCGCCTCGATCCAGTCGGCGAGCACATCACGGCTGTCGGGATAGCTCAGCGTGTAGCCCGAGGTGAAAACCCAGTCCCCCGCTATGATCGTGACAGGCGCCATCATGGCCGGCGTGAGCTGGCTCTCGGCCCCTGGCCACGAGACGAAGGTGCGTTCGGCGTCGCCGCTAATCATGGCGACGCAATTGCCGCTGTCCATCGAGGGCGACGGCGGCGTCAGCGTCTCGATGCCTTCGGCCGCGAAAGCGGCCCGCAGGAAGTCGCCGTCCGGACCGGTGCCGAGTTGGCCGCCGAATACCACCTTCATGCCGGTGCGACTTGCCGCGACCATCATGTTGAAGCCACCGCCGGCAACCCGTGCGTAGCTCGTCGCGGTCTTTTCCGTGCCCGCCGCCGGCAAGGCATCGATGCGGTAGACGTAGTCGACCACGGCGCTGCCGACATGGACGAGCCGTCCCCTCATGCGGCGTCCTCCTTGCCTGGGCCAGTCTTGGAATGACGCGCGGCGACCAGATCAAGAGCCAACGTGCGGACGTCAGCGACGTCGATACCATGCAGTTCGCAGATGCGATCCTGCGGCAGCTTCGACAGACCGGCACAGGCACCGGCCATGGCGGCGGCAATCGCCCCGATCGTGTCGGTGTCGCCGCCGAGATTGGCTGCGATGACCGCAGCCCGCCATGCATCGCCTTGCGCGACCTCCAGCACCGCGAATGCCGTCGGCACCGATTCCTGACTTGCGACGCCCGTGCCGACCAGCTCGACGATCAGCTTGATCGCTTCCTTCTCACCCTTGCCGCGAACAAGGTCCTGTGCCCAGAGGATGCGCGCAGCGATGTCGCCGCCGGTGACCCAATGGCCGAGCGCGGCGCCAAGTCTTGCCGCTGCGACCCCATGGCTGCAAGCGGCGCGCCAGTCGCCACCCGAAATACCGAGACTGACAGCGGCAGCGACCGCGGCAGCCGATGAAATGGCGATCGAAGTATTGTGCGTGGCCCGGCAGGTTTGCGCGAC
>NZ_JAPYKP010000239.1:0-4712 GCF_037179725.1 Mesorhizobium sp. Cs1321R2N1
GTCGCAATCGGGCACCATCAGCGCGAACTCGTCGCCGCCGAGCCGCGCCGCATGCGCCGACGGCGGCAAGCAACGGCCAATACCCGCCGCGACGCTCTTCAGCGCCAGATCGCCCGCGGCATGGCCGGCGAAATCGTTGAGCGCCTTGAAGTAGTCGAGGTCGATGTAGAACACCGCCAGAGACGCGCCGGTGGCGATGTGGTCGGCGAGCAACCTGTCGAAGGCGGTGCGATTCCAGAGTCCGGTCAATGCGTCGTGGCGGGCGGCGAAGGCCAGTTCCTGTTCGCGCACCTTGTCCTCGGTGATGTCGCGCACCGTGCCGAGGATCTGACCGGCGGCACCGGCGGCGGAGATGAAACGCAGCAGTGATTCGACATGGCGGATCTGGCCGTCGCGCTTGATAATGCGGTACTGCGCGGCGATGACGCCGTCGGCTTCCAACGGCACCCTGTGGGCGCGTTCGGCGGCGTCCTTGTCGTCGGGATGCAGGTAGCTGTGCCAGAGATCGGCCGTCACCTCATCGGTCACGGCGACGAGGCCGAATATCTCCCTTGTGCGCGCGTCCCAATAGCTCTTGTTGGTGGCGATGTCGTAGTGCCAGATGCCGCTGCCGCTGGCGGCGAGCGCCAGGCGAAAGCGGATATTGACCTGTTCGAGCGCGGCTTCGGCCGCCTTCTGCTTCGAGATGTCGGTCTGCACGCCCATCAGCCTGAGCGGCTTGCCGTCGGCGTCGCGCTCGACGATGCCGCCGCGGTCGAGCACCCATATCCAATGGCCCTGCTTGTGCTTGAGCCTGAGTTCGGTCTCGATTGCGTCGGTCAGCCCGGCAATGTGGCGGTCGCCGCTGGCCAGCGCCCGTTCCCGGTCATCGGGATGGGTCAGTTGCAGCCACAGGTCGCTGGCATTGGCGAGTTCGTCCTCCTCGTAACCCAGCATCCGCGCCCAGGTCGCCGAATAGAAGCAGTCGCCGGTGCGAAGATTCCAGTCCCAGACGCCAAGATCGGCGCTCTCCAGGGCCTTGGCCCAGAACGCGCCGTTGCGACTTTTCTTGCCGTGACCCGCCATCGTCCGTTTCGCCTGCTCCACCCGGCCCGCAATCTGCCGCAAAACCAGAGAAGAAACAGTTACCGGGCAGCGGAGGGGTCGGAATGTCGGCTCGATCGCCTGGACAGCGATGCCCTCTTCGATCGCGGCGGAGGCGCGGCCTGTCTGGCTTCGTCCAAGGCAGCAAGAGCCGTCTGCTACGGCTGCATCGCTGATTTCATGGGGTCGACAGGAACTTCGGTACAATGGCCAGGCGGCATTGGCGCCGCCTGGCGATGCCGGTTACTGGCTCGGCGCCATCGCGTGCTCGCATGACACTTTCGGGTTCATGTCGGCGAATGTGCCGGTCGGGTTGCCTTTCCAGGCCCAGACATGCAGCTCGTAGAATTCACCCAGGCCATAGCGGTTGGGCGCGCTGTTGAAGTTGAACAGCTGTCCCTCGAGCGACGCCGGCCCCTTCGAGGTGATGTATTCGACCGCCACCAGCTTCAGCGTGCCGTCGGCCATCGGCTCGTACATCACCGCTTCGGGACGGGCGACGTCGATCTTGTCGTCCTTCAGATACCCGCCATTGACATAGTGGATGCCCATGGCGCCGCCGGTGAAGCCGCTGGCGCAGGGAATAGGCGCATAGCCTTCCGCCGTCGCAGCCTTGACGTCGAGGAACCGGCTGTTGGCGGCCCGCACCTTCTCGGCCAGCGGACTGGCATCCGGCGCGCCCGCCGCCGCCTCCTGATGCGCCTGGGCAAAGGTCGTGCAGGCGGCCAGCATGGCCCCCGCCATGAGAAGCCCGTTGCGAAAGTTTGATTTCATATCCATTCCATTCCTGTTGAAAAAGCACGGCTGGCCGGCCGCCGGCAATACGGCGGCGCGACGGGCAAGCGCCGTATCTGTTGCTGCTTGGAGATCCCGAAAACGACGCGGCGAATGCCGGTCACCCCTTCGGCAGATACGGGATCGTTCCGGCCAGATCGGTGTCGTCGATCAGCTGGAAACGGCTGTCGCTGCCGTCCTGACGGGCCGAAACGAAAGGCGCATACGCCGGATCGTTGGTGAAGGCGCGCGCCGCGGCTTCCGACGGGAAAGCCATCAGGGCGATCAGCGTCGTATCGAGCGGCATGCCTTCAAGCGTCTTCACATTGCCGCTGCGCGACAGATATTTGCCGCCATGCTTGTGGACGAGGTCGTGCACCGAGGCGGCATAGGCCGGGACCCATTTCGGATCTCTCATCTTGATGTCGGCGATAACGTAAGCAGTCATTGTGGTCTCCTGGTTGCGGCGCACAGGGGTATCCCGTGCACCGGCCAAAGGGCTCGCATGGCAAGGCCCACGCCAGCCAGTCCGCGATCTGTACTGGGCCGGTACAGTTTCTGTACTCGCCGCCTCAATCGCGAAGGGCTAATGTTCTCCCAAGGTTCGAGGGAGAGGCACAGCCATGACCCAGCACGGATACAAACAGTTCTGCCCGCTATCGATGGCCGCCGAGGTGCTGTGCACCCGCTGGACGATGGTGCTGATGCGCGAGCTCGTGGCGGGTTCGACCCGCTTCAACGACCTGCGCCGCGGCGTGCCCAAAATGTCGCCGACCCTTCTGTCGCAACGGCTGAAGGAGCTTGAGCTGGCGGGGATCGTCGAGCGCAAGGAGGTCCAGGGAGAAAAAGGCATTTTCGACTACCGGCTGACCGAGGCCGGCCGCGATCTGCGCCCGGTCGTCGAGGCGATGGGCTTTTGGGGTCAGAAATGGGTCGAGTCCCGGCTGTCCCTCAAGAACCTCGATCCGTCGCTGCTGATGTGGGATATGCGGCGCAACCTGAACCCCTCGCCGCTGCCCGAGGGACGCACGGTGATACAATTTCTGTATCAGGAGCTCCCCGCCTCCAAACGCTCCTGGTGGCTGATCGTCGAAAAACACGGTGAAGTCGACCTGTGCTGGTACGATCCGGGCTTCGACGTCGACCTCTATGTCTCGACCGACCTGCACACGATGACGGCGATCTGGATGGGAGTGCTCACCGTCGAAAAGGCCGGCGCGAAGGTCGTCCTGACCGGCGACCAGGCCATCGGCAGGCAAATGCAGACCTGGCTCGGCCTCAGCCCGTTCGCGGTGGAGCCCAAACGCGCGGCGTAGGAGCCGATGCTGTCGGCAAGCGCGTGGAGAAGGCCCATGCATGTCGCCCAAAACTGACCTCGGTTTTGGGACAACGACATGCATAAAAACAAAGACCTAAAGCGCTTCGCATGCATCCGTTTCGCCGCGACGCGCTTTAGGCGCGCTTGCCGCCCCTTTCATTTGCGAGGTGATAGGGTTGCACGAGAATTTCGGCGGGAATGTTCCATTCCTTGTTCAGTTTGAAGATCATGTCGAGGGTAAGGGCGCGCTTTCTGTTCAGCACCTCGGTCGCCCGAGGCGACGATCCGATCACCTCGGCCAAAGCCTTTCGCGGCAGGTTGAACAATTGCATGTGCGAATGAATGGCTTCCACGGGATCGGGCGCTTGAATTGGGTAGTGCTTTTCCTCATAAGCCTCGATCAGAGTTGCGAGAACGTCGAAGCGATCACCGTCGGGAGAGCCGATCTCCGGCTCATTCTCGAAGTATTTGGTGATTTCGGCGATCGCCCAATCGTAATCGGCTTCGGTCTTAATGGGTCGAATGTTTTCCATCACACCTTCTCCGGATCAATCTTGTCGTTCTTTGCCCGAGTTGGGAGGGAAATTGGGTGTATCTCGGTTTGAAATCAGATCGTTTGCCAAAGCGCCCATTCAAGGCACCAGAAATTATAGAGCATTCCGGTCTCCCCACCAAAACGTCACGAACATTGATCAAGCTTTCCTTCCTGACAGTTGGCAGGAAACGGGTGGCGAGGCCGGCTTTTGGCGGCTTCAATGCACCATGTTCATCACCCTGGCCAAACATCTGCAACCCGCGCCGCTGCCGGTGGCCCACGATCCGCGCTGGGCGCGCATCGTGGCACGCGACAAGTCGGCCGACGGGAAATTCTGGTATTCGGTGGCGACGACCGGCGTCTATTGCCGGCCGTCTTGTCCGTCGCGGCGCGCCAACCCCGCCAATGTCCAATTGCACGACACTTTACAGGCGGCGAAGGCGACAGGCTTTCGCCCATGCCGGCGCTGCAATCCGGACAGCCCTTCGCTCGAGGCCGCCAACGCCGCGATGGTCGCCGATGCGTGCCGCAGGATCGAGGCGAGCGAGGCGGAACCGTCGCTCGCCGAACTGGCTGATGCCGCCGGCCGCAGCCCCGGCTATTTCCATCGCGTTTTCAAGGCGGTCACCGGGCTGACGCCGAAAGACTATGCAGCGGCCCAGCGTGCCGCCAGGGTCCGCCAGGGCCGCCTGGAAGATGGCGTCAGCGTGACATCGGCGATCTACGATGCCGGCTTCAATTCGAGCGGGCGTTTCTACGAAAAATCGACCGGCATGCTCGGCATGACGCCGACGCGCTATCGCGCCGGCGGCGCCAATGAGGAGATCCGTTTCGCCGTCGGCGAAACGTCGCTCGGCACCATCCTGGTCGCCTCGAGCCGCAAGGGCGTCGCCTCGATCCTGCTTGGCCAGGATCCCGACGCGCTGGTGCGCGACCTGCAGGACCGTTTCCCCAAGGCACGGCTGGTCGGCGGCGACAGCGACTACGAGGCGCTGGTCGCCC
>NZ_JAPYKP010000240.1:0-4545 GCF_037179725.1 Mesorhizobium sp. Cs1321R2N1
CCGCACGCCGGCAGCAGCCGCGCCACCAGCTCCGGCGGAAGCTGCGGGCGGATGGCGCCGAGCAGGCTGCGGGTGATCTCGGAACGTGGATCGGCGAACACCGACCAGACTGGCCCTTCCTCGACGATGCGCCCGGCATCGATCACCGCCACGCGGTCGGCGATCGAGCGGATCACCTCCATCTCATGGGTGATCAGCAGGATGGTCAGGCCGAGCCGCCGGTTGATGTCTTTCAGCAAGGCAAGGATGGAGCGAGTCGTCTCCGGGTCGAGCGCCGAGGTCGCCTCGTCCGACAGAAGCAGCGCTGGCCGCGCGGCAAGCGCCCTGGCAATGCCGACACGCTGCTTCTGGCCACCGGAGAGCGACGCCGGATAGGCTTTCGCCTTCTCCGACAGGCCGACGAGATCGAGCAGTTCTGCCGCTCGCTTCAGCCGCTCCGCCTTCGGCCGGCCCTCGATCTTGAGCGGCAGCGCCACATTGTCCTCCACCGTCTTGGCCGACAGCAGGTTGAAATGCTGGAAGATCATGCCGATGCGCCGCCGTAGCGGCTGCAGGTCGCGTTCGCCAAGCCGGCTGATTTCGCGGCCCTCGATGAAGACCTCGCCGGAATCGGGACGCTCCAGCCCGTTCAGACAGCGGATCAGCGTCGATTTGCCGGCGCCGCTGCGGCCGATAATGCCGAGGATCTCCCCCTTGCGCACCGTCAAGGAAATGCCGTCGAGCGCCGCCGTCGCGCCGAAACGGCGCTTCAGGTCGACAAGCCGCACCACGTCCTGTGTAGCGGCCTGATCCCCGGGCTCGGTGGTTGCGGTGAAATGCTGGTTCATAGGCGGATCCTGAAAATACGATCGCGGCCCGCGCATTGCGCGGACCGCTGTCCCGGTCAAAGGCACATCAGTGCCCGGATGGTCTTAATAGGCGCTGAGGCCTGTGCCTTTGTAGACCTTGTCGAACTCGGCCTTGACCGCGTCGTTCTGGTAGGACGCCACCAGCGTCTTCACCCAGGCTTCGTTTTCGTTGCCGGCCTTCACCGCGATGAAGTTACGGTAGGGATTGTCTGCGATAGGCTCCTGGGCGATGCGGTTTTCCGGCGTCAGGCCGCTTTTCAGCGCCCAGTCGGTGTTGACCACGGCGGCGTCGAGGTCCTCGACCGAACGGCCGACGATGCCGGCGTCGAGTTCCTTGATCTCGACCTTCTTGGGATTTTCGGCGATGTCGGCGGTGGTGGCGAGGATGCCGGTGCCCTCCTTCAACTTGATCACGCCCTCATTCTGCAGCACGCGCAGCGCCCGGCCTTCGTTGGACGGGTCGTTCGGCAGGCCGATCACCGCGCCCTCCGGCAGGTCCGCGACCTTTTTGTACTTCTTTGAGTAGAGGCCGATTGGCCACACGCCGGTATAGCCGACGCGTACGATGTGATAGCCTTGGGTCTTGATCTGGTTGTCGAGATAAGGCTGGTGCTGGAAGGCGTTGGCGTCGATCTCGCCGCGCTCCAGCGCCTCGTTGGGCTGGGTGTAGTCGTTGAACACCACGGTCTCGATGCTCAGGCCCTTCTCGGCGGCTTTGGCGACCACGACGCGCCAGACATCCTCGTCCTCGCCGCTGATGATGCCGACCTTAATCGCCTTCTTGTCCTCGGCGAACGACGCATGCGGCGCCATCAGGCTACCGATCGCGACAGCCGAGGCGAACAGCAGAGCCAGGCCGCTGCGGCGGTTCAGGGTTGACCTGGGGGAAAAAGACGAAGTGTTGGTGAGGTCGGACATGATTGATCTCTGCGGTTGTGAAGTCATGGCAGCAAGGCGGATTGCCCAAGCTTGGTCACATCGTCAGAAATTCTATCGATTTTATCAAAGAACATGTTTCGCCATTCTCGGCAAAGCCGGGAATATTCTCTCAAAAATTCCGGGGAAGGGAGCACAGGACGCGCTTCGAGGACATCGCCCGGAAATGATGGACGTCCTTCGTCCGGCGGGTTCATCCGTGGCGAGCGGAAGTGCAAAAAGCGCTGCGGCTTGCTCAGCCCACCTTTTCGTGAAGGCGTGCGGGTTGATCCGGCGGTCTGCTTGCCTAGGTAGAGAGGGCGGCCGGGCGCCACGCGATCTCAACCAATCGGTATGACATTTTCCTGTATTCGAAAGCTTGCCCTTTCTGGCCTCATCGTCGTCGTCCAGTCTTCCTGCGTCGTTCCCGACGACACGTCACGCATGACCAAGGTCGATCCCACCGCGGCGGCGGCTCGCAAGGAAATGGTCGGCCTCAGCGAAGCCGACGTTCGAATGTGCGCGGGGTTTCCGACCGCCACCGCGGATGTCGGTCAGTCCGGGCAGATCTGGACCTATAAGCGCGTCGTCCAGCGCGGCAATCTCAGCGTCGTCGTTCCTGCCTTGGCCGTGGGCGCCATCCCGACGGTCGGCGGTTCCGTCAATGTCGCTCCCGGCGGTTACTGCGACACGCAGGTTCGCATGGTCGGCGGCCGCGTCGCCGAAGTTGCCTACGCCGGCGACAACAACCTGCCGAACAAGCGCGACGCGCTTTGTGTCAGCACCGTGGATGCTTGTGTGGCTTATGCCCGCCAACACAGGCCGGCGGCCAAATAGCGGCAGCGGATTTCGCGGGAACCAGCGATGGCCGGACACTCGGTGTTTGACGCGGATGGCGTTCAGGGCTTGACTGAGCCGCCGGACCGAATACGCTAAGGCAAATACCGGCTCTGATCGCCGGGCGGCAAACATGCCTCGTATGCCTCGCCTTTCCCGGCGCTGGCTGCGGGGCATTGTCATTTCTGGGGTTCTGTTTGAAACGGCGCATCGAGATCGGCATCCTCTATTCCCGCTCCGGGAGCTACCAGCTCGTTTCCGATGCGTGCCGCATCGGCGCCATGCGCGCCATCGCCGACATCAATGCCGACAGGAGCTCGGGCATCGAGTTGGTGCCGGTTGAGCGCGATCCGCAAAGCAATGCCGATCGCTACGCGACGCTGTGCGAGGACATTTTCAGGACCAGCAGCGCGCGCCACGTCGTCGGCTGCGTCACCTCCTGGAGCCGCAAGGAGACGATTCCGGTGCTGGAAAAGGCCGGCGGCATGCTCTGGTATGCCTGCCCCTATGAGGGTTTCGAGGCCAACGAGCATGTCGTCTACATGCATGCCTGCCCCAACCAGCATCTGGTGCCGCTGCTGGCCCATGTCGTGCCGCGCTTCGGCGCCAACGGTTTTCTGCTCGGTTCGAACTACATCTGGGGCTGGGAGATGAACCGCGTGGCGCGCGACATGATCGCCGACGCCGGCGGCAAGGTTTTGGGCGAGCGCTATCTGCGCATCGGCGAGACCGACGTGTCGCGGCTGATCGCCGAGATCCGGGCGACGCGGCCGAATTTCATCCTCAACAATCTGATCGGCACCTCGTCCTATGCCTTCCTGGCGGCCTATCGCGATCTGGCGGACGAGGATGCGGCTTTCAGTCCCGACTCCTGCCCAGTGATCTCCTGCAACCTCACCGAGGGTGAACTGCCGGCGATCGGCGAAACGGGCAAGGGCCATCTATCGGTCGGGCCTTATTTCGCGCCAAGGCCGGCCGCCTTCGCCTCCTCATTCGAAGCCTCCGCCTATGCCTCGGTGCAAGTGATGGCCGACGTGCTGTCGCGCGACCCCGACGCCGGTCCGGCGGAATTTTCAAAAGCCTTCGCCGAACGGCGCTTCTCCACCCGGCTCGGCCCGATCGCCATCGATGCGCACTCCCAGCACGCCACGCTGCCTGTCATCATCGGCCGGATCGCGGACGGCTACTTCGAAGTCGTCAGCCGCGACGACGAGGTCGCGCCGGACCCCTATCTGTCGCGCTACGACCCCGCAAAAACATTCGGCCGGCCGCGCTTGCGGGTGGTGTCGTGACCCGGACCCCGCGCATCCCCAATCTCGGCGGCGCCAGGGCCTTTGTCCTGCATCGTCCGCACCCGACGGTGCAGGCGATCACCAGGCAATTGTCGGCTATCGGCCTAGTCACCGTCGACTGCTGGCCGGAACTGGCGCCGGAGGCGCTGGCTGCCGACTTCGTCTTCTTCGACGCCGATCTCGGTTTCGACGAGCAATTCCCCTGGAAGCCGGGCGAGGCGCCGATGCCACTGGTGGCGTTGATCGGCTCCGAGGCGCCCGGCCGCATAGAATGGGCGCTGTCGCACAAGGCCGACGCCCAGCTCCTGAAGCCGGTCGGCAATGCCGGCGTCTACAGCGCGCTGCTCATCGCGCGCCAGGGGTTCGAGGCGAGAAAACATTTAGCCGGCGAGATCGCCGCGCTGCGCCAGCGCGTCGCCGAACGCCAGACCATCGTGCGGGCTGTCTCGGCTTTGTCGAAAGGCAGCGACGACGACCGCGCCTATGCGCAGCTGCGCTCGCTGGCGATGAGCTGGCAGATCAACGTCGAGGACGCCGCACGGCGTATCGTGGCGATGACCGAAGACGTAACGGGAGAGGCCAAGATCGGGGAAGAGAGCGGCGATGACCAGTCCCATCGCGCCTGATCTCATGGCCGGGCGCATGCCGGCCAA
>NZ_JAPYKP010000241.1:0-4484 GCF_037179725.1 Mesorhizobium sp. Cs1321R2N1
TCCGGAGACGGTCGCGCCACCGCTGACATCAGCCGGAATCTGAAATCCCCATAGCCATCGCCTGTGGCCCGCGGGTTCCTTCCTCGGGGACTTTCGTACGCGTGCCGGCGCCCGAAACTCTTCACGGGAGCGGAAGGTCCGCTTTCGGGATGATCGGGCTGAAAGCCGACGTTCGGAGCCGGCACAGCGAGGGCGACTTTGCGCCACTAGGGGACATTCACGGATGGGGGTGGCCGGCCGGACCCGCGTCAACATCGGCTTCGCAGTCACGTTCGAGGGGAACGGGGACAGAGCTTCAATAACTCCTGCCGAGTATCGCGGTCACTAGGCGGGCCTAACGGCGGAGACTTCATTCTAAAGGCTGCTTTAGCCGGCGGTGGTCTTGCCTTCATTCCCGAGCATGTCGCTCGAGCCCACTTGAATGCAGGCCAGTTGACTCAAAAGCTTGACGAGTGGTGCCCAACCTATCCAGGTCAGCACCTCTATTATCCTATAGTGTCGACAGCAATCTCCGGCATTCGCTCTAGTGGTGGACGCCCTCAAGTATCGCGGGTCTCAATGAGGGGTTTGGGCAAAAGGCGGACGATCACCACGTTCTGCTTCGAGCCCAAGGCGGACCCACAGGTCAATGCGCCGTGAAGCCACCATCCACCGGCAACGCGACTCCGATGACGAAGCTCGATGCGGGACTGCATAGCCAAAGCACAGCTGCCGCAACCTCTTCGGCGCGGCCGAGCCGGCCGATCGGCTGCTCCTTCATGATTCCAGCCATCGCGTCGGTCTGCCCGTCCAGCATTTCCTGCACCATCGGCGTGTCGATAACGCCTGGGCAGACCGCGTTGATACGGATGCCGCGGGGGGCGTATTCGACTCCAGCGCTTCGGGTCATCCCGATAACAGCATGCTTGGTGCCGTGATAGGCGGCGCGTAGGGGTAGACCGACCAAGCCGCCAAGCGAAGAGCAGTTGACAATCGCACCGGAGCCTTGGCTGCGCATTGCGCGCAGTTCGTGCTTCATGCAGGCCCACACACCGCGTTGGTTGACGGCGGTGACGCGCTCGAAGTTGTCGAGCGGCTCATCGGCGGCATCGGATGGAGGCACCTGAATGCCAGCGTTGTTGAAGGCCATGTCGAGCCGGCCATACTCGGCGACAACATGATCGA
Source organism: Mesorhizobium sp. Cs1321R2N1 (assembly GCF_037179725.1). Lineage (NCBI taxonomy): Bacteria > Pseudomonadati > Pseudomonadota > Alphaproteobacteria > Hyphomicrobiales > Phyllobacteriaceae > Mesorhizobium > Mesorhizobium sp. Cs1321R2N1. The sequence goes on from NZ_JAPYKP010000241.1 coordinate 1,165, forward strand.
CAACTGTTGCAACCTGCGCCTCGTCGGCGACATCGCAAGCCACGCCAATCGCGGTGCCGCCTGCTGCAACGATCCGCTGTGCTTCGCGATGAGCAAGCTCACCATCGAGATCGGCCAGCACGACCGATGCGCCGTTCTCGGCAAACAGCCGTGCAGTAGCAAGGCCCATGCCCTTGGCCGCACCTGTCACGAACGCGACCTGACCCTTGAAGTCGTACGCTGGATTCACGTTTCAGTACTCCTTGCTCGCGTCAGCGACCTGACGCTTTCTACCGAAGGCCGGGAAGGCAGTAGCTGCGCGGTAGTCAAAATCGTTTCTTTGGCCCTGAGCGTTTTCAGCTGACGGGGATGATCTTGATCGTGGCGGCCCTGGCCGTTGGGCCGATCATGTGTGTGAGGTAGGGGCTGCGTGTGTATTTGGTCCGATAGGCATCATCGATCTGCAAACCGATCGGCCCGTCGACTGGCGCAAAGGCGACGTTGAGCGTCCTGCCAGCGATCGTGATCTGCCCCGCCTTCTGATCAACGGCGGACCGATGCCAACGAGAAGCGGTCCCGTTATAGGCGCGCACATAGAGGCCGCCGTCGACGACTACGGACCAGATCCAAGTGGGCGTACCGCAAGTGACCCCATCATCACGAAGGGGTGCGATATGAAGATCGTCGGCGTTTGCGATCCGAACCAGGTCGTCAGAGTTCCATTGCGACATGAGTGGTGTCCCTGAACTACAGCGTGCCGTAACCAGGCTTTTTGTAGAGACGGGCCAAATTCCCGGCGATGTGGGGGACGAACACCTTCTCCGGCCAGTCGGCTGGATCGACATCGTCGATCGCTATGGAGACGACTTTGGTCTCGCATGCGAGTACGGCTACAACGGTGTCCGAGATAGCCTGAGCGAGTTCCGCCTTTTTGCTCTCGTCTCTGCCTGAACCAAGCTTGACTATGATGTGTGGCATGACTGCCTCCGTTTGTGGCCACGTGCTAGTTGCGCGATGGCCCTGCTGTGTGGGATCGATCGAACTCAGGGACGCAGCAGCGTCTTAATTGCGGAACGGCTGTCCATGGCCCTGTAACCTTCCGCAACCTGGCTCAGGGGCAGGGTCTGATCGAAAACCTTGCCGGGGTTGGCCTTGCCGTTCCACACCAGGTCGATCAGCGTGGGCAGGTACTGGCGCACGGGGGCCGGCCCCCCATGTAGGTGCACATGTTCGAAGAACAGCGCGGCGCCATCCAGCGACACGCCGTGCGGCACGCCGACATAGCCGATCTTGCCGCCGGGGCGAGCCGACTTGATGGCTTGCCACATCGAGGTTTCCGAACCCACGCATTCAAGAACGGCATCGGCGCCGATGCCGCTGGTCATTTCGAGGATCCGTTCAACCCCCTCGTCACCCCGTTCGGCGACGATGTCAGTGGCGCCGTAATCCCGCGCCATCTCTTGGCGAGTGGTGTGGCTCGACATCGCGATGATCCGTTCCGCACCAAAGTGCCTGGCTGACAAAACCGCCATTTGCCCGACCGCGCCATCGCCGACGACGACGACGGTAGAGCCAGGCTTTACGCCGGCAGCATCGGCGGCGAACCAACCCGTGCCGAAGACGTCGGAGGTCGCGAGCAGGCTCGGGATCATGTCCTCGGTCGGCAATTCGGGCGTAGCGACCAAAGTGCCGTCCGCGAGCGGTACGCGCAGATATGGAGCCTGCGCCCCACCCACGAATTCTCGCTGCTGACAGGACGACTGGTAGCCATGATTGCAATGCGGGCAGGTGTTGTCGGAGGCAAAGAACGAGCCGATGACGAACTGACCCTTTTTGATTGAGGAAACGGCGCTGCCGACATCTTCGACGATACCGCAATACTCGTGGCCCATGGCCTGCGGTGAAGCTTCGCCGTCAAGACCACGATAGGGCCATAGGTCGGAACCGCAAACGCAGCTTGCTGCCATGCGGATGATCGCATCAGTCGGTTTGAGTATCTTCGGTTCGGGGACCTCTTCGAAACGGATGTCGCCGGGGCCGTAAAGGACTGTGCCTTGCACGTTGTGCTCCTCGAAGTTGTGAGGCCGTGTTCAGCGGCCGTTTTCAGTGCTGTGTCGACACGACCGCTTCGGGGCCAACCGGCACGGCCACATCGGGTGAGTGACAACTAGCTCATTCGAATGATCCGGATTAGTGCCCTGGCGTGCAATGAGCTGATGAACAGAACTCAACACCATGCTATTCGGGGCCATGCAGCTAAGCCGGACGGATATCGCTGATTTTCTCTACTTCCTGGCGATCGCGAGGCATCGCAACTTTCGTCGCGCCGCGCTGGAGATGGGCGTCACGACCTCGGCCTTGAGCCATGCCATCACGGCACTGGAGGCGCGACGCGGCGTCCGATTGTTGAACAGAACGACACGGAGTGTCAGCCTCACCGCCGCAGGCGAGGAACTCAGGGCCTCGATCGATGGGCCCTTGGCAGCCATTGGCGAAGCAGCGGACAACCTGAACAGGTTCCGTGATTCACCATCCGGCCGCGTGAGAATTAATGTCCTCGAAGACGCTGTGCCACTGCTCCTCGACCCGGTCATGCCGGCGTTCGTCGAACACTACCCCGAGGTCGAGCTAGAAATCAGCGTCAGCAACCGCATGATTGACGTAACAGAGGGCGGCTACGATGCGGGCATCCGATACGGAGGCACGGTGCCAGAGGACATGATCGCCCAACGCCTTTCGCCGGACATTCGCTGGATCGCAGCCGCTTCCCCTCGCTACCTCGAGCGCCATGGTGCCCCCCTGAATCCGCACGATTTAGTGGATCATCGTTGTGTCCGGATACGGTTGGGGAACGACGAGCTTTACGATTGGGAATTTGAGCGCGGCGGAGAGAAGGTCGCGATCGCGACACCTGGTCCGCTGATCGTCGATGCAAGTCATTCCTCCGTGGGTCTGGGGCTCAGCGGTGTCGGCATCATCTACGGCTCAGAGCCGGCACTTCGCCCGCATCTAGAGGCGGGCGCGCTGAGGGTGGTGCTCGGTGATTGGGCGGCAATAAGCGGCGGGTTTCATGCTTACTACTCTGGCCGTCGACAGGTCCCGACCGCGTTGCGCTTGCTCATCGATCTCATTCAGAAGATGCGCCCTCTGGGCTGATCGCGCCGAGCTTCGCTTCTGCATTAATCTCGAGCTACAGACGTCCAATGGCCGCTTTGGGCCGTAGAACGAACCCGCTGCGCGGGAGGGCGCCTGCGGTTGAGGTAGCGGTTACGGGCCGTGCGTCGCGCTCGCATTGAGCGTCCTCCGGCAGCGGCAGAGCATGACGGGCTTCTTCAACAAGG
>NZ_JAPYKP010000242.1:0-4467 GCF_037179725.1 Mesorhizobium sp. Cs1321R2N1
GCTCGGCGGCCAGGGCGGCTACGGTTTCCAGGTTTCGCTGACCTTGGCCAGACTGAGCGCGGCGCTGCTGCGCGGGCAGTCTTTGCCCGAGGATGTCACGGCACTCGGCGTCACTGCCGCGGCGCTGGCGCCGGACCGTTTCCTGGGCCGAGCGGCGACCCTATGAATTTCCCTCAACCGTAAAGTGTCATCAGGAGCGTTTGCGATGAAATCCACCGTTCTGCGCACAGTGCTTGCCCCGTCTCTTCTGGCCACGTCCCTTCTGGCCTCGACCCTTCTGGCCTCATCCGTCCTCGTCGGCGGGCAGGCCTACGCCAAGACGCTGGTCTATTGCTCGGAGGCCAATCCCGAGACCTTCAACCCGGCGATCGGCATCGCCGATTCCACCATGGACGCCGCCGCCAAGACGATCTTCAACCGACTGGTCGAGTTCAAGCCGGGCACGACGGAGGTCGGACCGGCGCTGGCCGAAAGCTGGGATGTTTCATCGGATGGCAAGACCTACACCTTCCATCTCAGGCACGGCGTGAAATTCCAGTCGAACGAGCATTTCACGCCCTCGCGCGACTTCAACGCGGATGACGTGCTCTACACGTTCGACCGCCAGCGCGATGCCAACAATCCCTATCACAAGCTCGGCGGCGGCGCTTACGAGTACTTCAACGCGCTCGGCATGGGCACGCTGATCGACAGAATCGACAAGGTCGACGACTACACCGTGCGCTTCACGCTGACGGCAGCCAATGTCACCTTCCTGGCCGGGCTGGCGCTCGACTATCTCTCCATCCTGTCGCTGGAGCAGACGCAAAAGATGGTCGCGGCCGGCACGCCGGAGCTGATCGACAGCATGCCGGTCGGCACCGGGCCTTTCGTGCTTCAGGCCTATGTGCCCGACAGCCAGATCCGCTACGCCGCCAACAAGGATTACTGGCGCGGAGCGCCGAAGATCGACACGCTGGTCTTCGCCGTCACGCCCGAGCCGACCACCCGCGTCGAGCGCATCAAGGCCAATGAATGCCAGGTCGCCGCGCCGCCGCCGCCAAGTGCGGTCGCCGATCTGCGTGCCGATCCCGACATCACAGTCCTCGATCTCAAGGGCCAGAACATCGGCATCCTCGGCTTCAATGTCGAGCACCAGCCGCTGGGCGACGTGCGCGTGCGCACGGCACTGGCCAAGGCCATCGACCGCAAGGCTATCGTCGATGCCGTCTACGCCGGCGCCGGCACGGTGGCCGGCAGCGTCGTGCCGCCGGCGCAGCTCGGTGCCGTCACCGATGCCGGCATCGACTATGATCCCGAGGGCGCGAAGAAACTGCTGAAGGAAGCCGGCCACGAAAGCGGCCTCAAGGTCAGCCTGTGGGCGATGCCGGTGTCGCGCCCCTACAATCCCAACGCCAAGCGCATGGCAGAGATGATCCAGGCGGACTGGGCCAAGGTCGGCGTGCATTCGGAGATCGTCAGCTTCGAATGGGGCGAATATCTCAAGCGCACCGCGGCGGGCGAACAGGACACCTTTCTGCTCGGCGGCAGCAGCGACAATGGCGACCCCGACAACATGCTGAGCTATCTCCTCTCCTGCGACGGCGTGAAGGGCGGCTCCAACCGATCGCGCTGGTGCGATAGGGATTTCGAGGAACTGCTTGACGAGGGCCGCGTCGCAGCCGACCCGAAAGAGCGCGCCGCGATCTACGGGAAGGCGCAAGCGATCCTGAAGGCCGAAGTGCCGGTGGCGCCGATCGCCCATTCGATGGTCGCGATCCCGATCCGCAAGAGCGTGCTCAACTACGTGCTCGACCCCTTCGGCCGGCAGAATTTCGCCGCCGTCGACATGGCGGAGTGAGGCTGGGCGGGGCTGGGCTGGGCTGGGCTGCCCTTCCCTTCTCCCCCTGTGGGAGAAGGTGGCCTCGCGAAGCGAGGTCGGATGAGGGGTGTTCCAGGGAAAGCCAACGCCTCACTCCGCTGGAACACCCCTCAACCGTCTCGGCGCTGCGCGCCGATCCACCTTCTCCCACAGGGGGAGAAGGAAGAAAGGTGAATCATGCCAAAAAACCTGACCTCCCTCCTAAACAGCTACCTTGCCGACGGCGCGGTGGGTGCTTCGCTGGCCTACGCCAAGGGTGACTCAACGCCGACCGCCCTTACCGCCGGCCTCGCCGACCGCGCGCGTGGCACATCGGTCACGCCAGACCAGCTGTTCAAGATCGGCAGCTGCACCAAGACCTTCGTCGCCGCCGCCCTGGTCAAGCTCGCCGAGACCGGCAAGCTCGATCTCGGCGCGCCGATCTCCTCCTGGTTCCCGGACCTGCCGGGCGCCGGCGATATTTCAGTGCGCCAGTTGATCAACCACCGCAGCGGCCTGCCGGAGTTCGAATACTACATTCCGATGGACCCGGGCCGGCAGTGGACGCCGCGACAGCTGGTCGACATCGCCTTTGCCTCCGACAAGCAGAAGGCGCCGGGCGGGCCAGCCGTCTACAACAACACCGGCTATGTCCTGGCCGGCATGGTGATCGAGGCCGTCACCGGCCAGCCGCTGGGCGCCTATGTCAGAAGCGCGATCCTGCAGCCGCTCGGCCTGAAGAACACCTGGTCGCCGGCGACCGAAGCGTTTCCGGAAAAGTCGATGGTGCGCGGCTATTACCACCGGCCGCCGCCGGCGCCGAACGCGCCCACCGACATCGCCTCGGGCGGCGAGATGTGGCGCATGGACGGCGTGCTGCCCTATTCCGGCGAGCTGCAGGACTCGTCCGACTCCTTCCCGTTCGGCGCCGCCTATGGCTGCGGCGACATGGTGTCGACACCATCCGACATGGTGGGTTTCATGCGCGGCCTGTTTTCTGGGAAGCTGTTGTCACCGCCGTTCTTCGCCGAGATGTTCGAACACCGCGTGCCGGCGAGCTTTCCAGGCACCCGCATGCGCGAGACCGGTGCGGGTATGTTCCAGAGCGCCTATGCCGACCGCACCTTCTACGGCCACCAGGGCAGCATTCCGGGTTATGTCGCCGTCATGCTGCACGATCCCGAGACGGACCTCACCATCGCCATGACCAGCAATGTCGGCTCCGGCAACCGCCTCTCCTTCCAGGCCAGCGGCCTGCACCCGGTGGTCGACCAGGCGATCCGCATCATTCTCGACTGACAGCGCTCAGCCGCCCTGCCCGGACGATGGATCGGGCAGACCCGGCAGCATCTGGCTCAGCACCCGGTCGCGAAGGAAGACGTGATGGAAGATGGCAGCGGCCGCGTGCAGGCCAGCGAGCCACATCATGATATCGCCGAGCGTGCCATGGATCTCCGCCAGCGGCGCGCCCCAGGTGCCGGAAAACGGACCGATCGCGCCCAACCCATAGACAGTGACCGGGTGGCCGCCGAACAAGGCGCCGACCATGGCTGTCGCCGGAACCGCGAACAGCAGCGCATAGAGCGCCCAATGCGTCGCCTTCGAGGCGACCTCCATCCAGGCGGGCATGGCCGGCGCCTCGGGAATGCGATCGAACCGGCGCCAGACCAGGCGAATGACCAGCAAGCAGAAAACGGTAAAGCCGAGCGACTCGTGCAGCAGCAGCGTCGACGCCCTGGCCGCTGAATAGACCCGCTCCGGAGGGCCACCCGCCGAGACCAGGAAAGCAATGAGCACCAGCAGTGCCGTCAGCCAATGAAATGCCTGGGCGAGGCGTCCATAGCGGGTTGTCCTGCCGGACAGCGACATGCGAGAGCTCCGAAACAGTTGGACATCTCCCCTCGCCCTCGAATGTGGCCTTATTTCAGCTGTTCCTCAGGCGACATGGGTTTGTTGCGCGAATGGTGGGCATCACCGAGTTCGCCGGCGGCGCGGCCTGACAAGGTTCAGCTCATACTCGTGGAGCGGAAGTTCGCGGCGGCCGCGGCCACGATCTCGGCATTGTCCCTCGCCACCGTTCCATCGCTCAGCGTCTTGCCGTCCTCCAGCCCGACCCGTGTCGACCAGCGCTTTTGCCGGGCAAGGTCCACGAACGGCCAGACTGTGCCGTCGACGCCGTGCAGCAGGATCTGCCGCCACACGCCCGCGCGTTCGAGCACGGCGGCGATGCCGCGCGCCTCGTCGAGGGCTGTAGGCAGGTCCGGTATGTCGATCTCGATCAGGATGCGCAGCACCCTGCTATGATCGGCAAGCGCCACGAAGCGCTCCGCATCATCCGTCGTGGCAAGCCCCGCCTCGATGCCGACGCCCTGTTTACGCAACAGCTCCATCACATCGGGTGCGTCGGGCTCCGAGAGATTGACCGAGGCATAGTCGGGCAGCTCGCGCCAGGCGGCGATCGCCGCGCGGGTCCGCGCCACATCGTTCTCGATCCATGCGCCGGTCGACACACCGATCAATGTACCCGGACAGGCCTGGCGCACGGCAAGCACCGTCATATCCACCGCCGCCAGGCTTTCGCGCCCGTCGGCGCCGCGCGGATGGATGTGCAGTTCGGCGGCACCCGC
>NZ_JAPYKP010000243.1:0-4394 GCF_037179725.1 Mesorhizobium sp. Cs1321R2N1
TCGGCCGCTCGCTGGCGGCACTGATGCCGGATCAGCCCGAGGTGCAGGGGCTGGTATCGCTGATGGAGTTCAACGCTTCCCGCTTCGCGGCCCGCACCGGCGGGGCGGGCGACCCGATCCTGCTGCTCGAGCAGGATCGCGGCCGATGGGATTGGTCGCTCATCCGGCGCGCCCTCGACGGCCTGAACCGCGCCATGGCCCTGACATCAGCGCCTGGACCCTATCTGCTGCAGGCGATGATCGCGGCCTGCCATGCCCGCGCGGTGACTGCCGCCGACACCGACTGGATCGCGATATCGGCCTACTATCAGGCGCTTGCGCTCACGGCCCCCTCCCCCATCGTCGAAATCAATCGCGCCGTGGCGGTCGGCATGGCGTTCGGCCCGGCACAAGGCCTTGCCATCGTCGAGGCGCTGAAGGACGAGCCACGCCTGAAAGACTCGCATCTCCTGCCCACGGTGCGCGGGGATCTCCTGCAGAAGCTCGGCCATCAGGCGGAAGCCAGCGCCGCGTTCCGCCACGCCGCCAAATTGACCGGCAACGATAGGGAACGCGCCCTGCTGCTCGCCCGCGCCACGGCGGCAGCCGATCGCGACCTTTAGCTGTCCGTTCGCCGCCAGTTGGGGCCGCTCGGGCAGGTTGGCCCTCAGCACGTCCGGTGACAGTTCACTTCCTAGCGTCCGCCGCAACGCCACGCGGTTCGTTTGGTGCGGCGCGGCGTTTCAGGCCCAGCCGCAACTTCTTTGCAAGAATCCCAACGAAAAAAGGGCGGCGCAAGCACCCGTAGCCTTGGGAGGACAATCCGATCCGGCGGATCAGGCCGCCTGGGCTTCCCCGGCGATAGCATCGGCGGCACGAGCGGCCTTCAGCACCTTGGCCCACCAGGCGACGTCGTTGACCAGCGCGGCGGCGGCCTGATTCAGGTGCTCGAGGTCTTCGAGCTTCTTCTCGCCCTGGCGGACGGCAAGGAAATCGCCCCAGGCGATATGGACGGCGGACTTGACCGGCGCCATCTGCAATTCTACGGCGTGGAGACGAAGCTGTTCGACAGCGCGCGAGCCACCGACACTGCCATAGCCGACAAAACCGGCCGGCTTCTTGTTCCACTCGTTGGCGGCGTAGTCGATGGCGTTCTTCAGCACGGCAGTCGGGCCGTGATTGTACTCGGCGGCGGTGAAGATGAAGCCGTCGAATCCGGCGACCTTCTTCTGCCAGCGCTGAGCGACTTCGTTCTGCGACGGCGCCCAGGCGGAAGACGCGACCTCATCGAAGAAGGGCAGCGGAAAGTCGCGCAGGTCGACGATTTCGACATCGATATCGGCATGTGCCTTGGCGATCTTGGCGATCCACTGCGTCGGCACGTCGGCGAAGCGGGCGGCGCGCGTCGAACCGATGACAATGGCGATTTTGGGCTTGGACATAAGGGGCTCTCCTTGCGGGAATTTTTGGTATCGTTTGGATACCGGCGCTATATGTGATACTGAGAAACCGGCGCGCAAGGAGGCACGTTTTTGTTACTGAGGCACCCGCATAACACCGAGGACTGCCGGGCAGTGTCGGAGATCCTGCAGCGCGTCGGCGACAAATGGACCGTGCTCGTGGTCGGCAAGCTTGGCGGCGGACCGCTGCGTTTCAACGAGTTGCGCGCGGCCGTCGGAGGCATCTCGCAGAAGATGCTGACCACCACCTTGCGCGGCCTGGAGCGCGACGGCTTCGTCACTCGCAAGGTGTTTGCGACCATACCGCCACGCGTCGACTACGAGCTGACCGAGCTTGGCCACGAGTTGCTGGTCCCGGTCGGCGCGCTCGGCGAATGGGCCCGCAAGAACACCCAACGTGTCCAGTCGGCGCGCGCCAGATTCGACGAGATGCAAGCCTGAAGTCCTTGCGCGGCAAGGAGTCCGGAGTTTCGCACCGAGCGGCGCTTCGCGTTTGCAGGCGAAGTCATGGTTCCCTGAACGAGAAGTCCTGGTTCGCCGAAGATATCCGGGAATTTTGTCCATGGCGCTCAGGTGTGCTCACGCGCGTGGCGGTGACCACATTCCAAAGGCAGCCGGTCAGGCTCTTCGGGCCATGGCCCCGCAAGGCGTCGGGCTGCAGATCGCGCACGTCGCCCTCCGCTCCTTCACACCAGCCGTGTCACGCAGACAGGCGGTGCGCCCAAGGTCCTGTTTGACTTCGGCATAAGCGGTTATGGCGAGCAGGCAGGCGAGCGCGGCGAGAGCCACCGCCAGCCAGCCGTTCAATAGGTGTTGACGCATTGTCTTCCTCCGGCGCTGCAGAATTGGCCGTGGAGGCAACGGCAGGATGTCGCTGAACGCATCGCTCCGCTCGGGCGATGTTACAAATGTCCGGATTGGCGGTGTCGAATCAGCTTTCGGTTGGAACGGCCTTCGGCTTGCCCTCGCCGTCCAGCGCCACCATGATGAAATCGGCGTGCGTGACTTTTTCCATCAGGTCGGAGAGATAACGTTGCGCCCAGGCCTCGACCTTGAGCGTCATCGAGGTGCGGCCGACACGTTCGACATGAGTGTAGATGCACAGCGTGTCGCCGATCTTCATCGGCTTGGCGAAGGACATTTCCTTGACCGCCGCCGTCACCACGCGCCCCCTGGCGCGCTCGGCGGCACGGATGCCGCAGGCAAGGTCCATCTGCGCCATCACCCAGCCGCCGAAAATGTCGCCCGCGGCATTGGCGTCCGAAGGCATGGCCAGCGTGCGCAGCGTCAGGTCTCCGATCGGCCGTCCATCCGCGTACTGCACCATGCGAGAAATTCCTCGATATCGATTGCCTGCGATCCCGTAGCGTCACGGCGCGGACGCGTCAACGCGCCACTGGACCGCCGACGCGCACCGGGCATCGGGGCAAAGCCTGCTTGGCGGCTAGAAGAAGCGCGCTAGATTTGAGCGGATACGGTCGAGAACGGTGTCGCCGCAAAGGTCTGGCACGAATGCCTTGCCGGTGATCGCCTCGTAGGCCTGGGCATAGACGCTGGACGCCTGTCCGACGATCTCGTCCGGAATCCTCGGGATCGGGTCCTTGTAGGGATCGCAGCGCGCCGTCACCCACGAGCGAATGAAATCCTTGTCGAAGCTCTCCGGTCGCGTGCCATCAGCCAGCGCCTGTTCGTAGCTCCTGGCGATCCAGTAGCGGCTGCTGTCGGGCGTGTGGATTTCGTCGGCGAGAATGATCGTCCCGTCCTTGTCGGTACCGAATTCGTATTTTGTGTCGGCAAGGATCAGGCCGCGCTCTGCGGCACGCGCCTGGCCGCGGGCGAACAGTTTCAGGGCGTAACTCGAAGCTGTGTCCCACTGCTCCTGCGTAAGAAGACCCTGCTCGATGATCTCGGCCCTGGACAGCGGCTCGTCATGGCCCCCATCCGCGGCCTTGCTGGTCGGCGTGATGACCGGCTCGGCCAGCTTCTCATTGTCGCGCAGGCCGTCCGGCAGGCGCATCCCGTACATCTCCCGTTCGCCGCGCCGGTAGCGGGTCAGGATCGAGGTGCTGGTGGTCCCGGCCAGATAGCCGCGAACGACGATCTCGACCGGCAGGATGTCGAGCCTCGTGCCGACGACGACGTTCGGGTCGGGATATTCCAGCACATGGTTCGGACAGATATCGGCCGTTTCCTCGAACCAGTACCGCGCCGTCTGCGTCAGTATCTCTCCCTTGAACGGGATCGAGGTCAGGATGATGTCGAAGGCGCTGAGACGGTCGGTGGCGATGATGATGCGCCTGCCGTCGGCAAGGTCGTAATTCTCGCGGACCTTGCCTTTGTAATAGCCCGGCAGTTCGGGAATGAAAGCATCCGACAGGACACGCATGGGTTCTCCTGCCTTGCGCAGAGTGGCCGATGCCCTCGCATAGTCCGTCGACCCCATGCATATCAAGCGTGATTGTCGGTATTCCCGGCAACCCGGCTGGATATACCAGTCGCTTTTTTCACAACCGATGCCGGAAGGCCCGGCGACTTGGCGGACCAGCCGCGCCTAGGCTGGTGCCACATTCAGGAGCCACCGACGTCCACCATGCAGACCTACGATTTCATCATTGTCGGCTCCGGCTCGGCCGGCTCCGTCCTGGCCGACAAACTGTCGGCCTCGGGCCGCTTCTCGGTTCTGGTGCTGGAAGCCGGCGGCAGCGACCGGCGCTTTTACGTGCAGATGCCGCTCGGCTACGGCAAGACCTTCTTCGATCCCACCGTCAACTGGAACTACAAGACCGAGCCCGATCCCGGCCTCGGCGGCAATGTCGATCACTGGCCGCGCGGCAAGCTGCTCGGCGGCTCGAGCTCGATCAACGCCATGGTCTGGATCCGCGGCGCGCGCGAGGATTTCGACGACTGGCGCGCCGCCGGCAATCCCGGCTGGGGCTATGACGATCTGTTGCCGGC
>NZ_JAPYKP010000244.1:0-4382 GCF_037179725.1 Mesorhizobium sp. Cs1321R2N1
CCGCCATGGGCGCCGGCCTGCGTTACGTCGCCATGTCGCCCAACATCGGCAAGGTGCTGGTCAGGGGCGCGGCCTTTGGCTTCAGCGCCGGCGCGGTGCTGGCGCTGCTGCCGCTGGTGGCGCGCGACGTCGTCAAGGGCGACGCGCTGACCTACGGCATCATGCTGGGCGCCTTCGGCATCGGCGCAGTCGGCGGCGCGCTGATCAGCGTGCGGCTTCGGCAGTTGCTCTCCAGCGAGACGATGGTGCGCTGTGCCTTCGCCGGCTTCGCTGCCTGCGCGTTCAACGCCGCCATCAGCCAGCATGCCTGGCAGACCTCGCTCGGCCTGCTGGTCGGCGGTGCGTGCTGGGTGATTGCGCTCTCGCATTTCAACGTTACCGTGCAGATGGCGACGCCGCGCTGGGTGGTCGGCCGGGTTCTGTCGGTCTACCAGACCGCCACCTTCGGCGGCATCGCGTTGGGCAGCTGGATCTGGGGTGTCGTCGCCGACGCGCATGGCGCCGAGACGGCGCTGATCGCCGCAGCCATCGCCATGCTGGCCGGCGGTGCCATCGGTCTCGTGCTGCCGCTACCACAACAGCAGGTGCTCAACCTGGACCCGCTCAACCGCTTCAAGGAGCCGCACCTCGCCCTCGACCTGAAGCCGCGCAGCGGTCCGATCGCCATCATGATCGAATATGTGATCCGGCGCGAGGACGAGGCGGAATTCCTCGCCACCATGGCCGAGCGCGGGCGCATCCGCCGCCGCGACGGCGCCCGAAACTGGACGCTGGCGCGCGATCTCGAAAATCCGTCGATCTGGATCGAGCATTACCACACGCCGACCTGGCTCGAATATGTCAGGCACAATGGCCGCATCACCCATGCCGACGCCATGGTCGGCGAACGCTTGCGGGCGTTGCACTCAGGCGACGAGCCGCCGCGCGTGCGCCGCGTCATCGAGCGTCCGACAACCGCCGGCACGGCGCTGGTGCCGGCCAAGGGACCGATCGAGCATTGACGAGTTCGGAGACCGCGGGCTCCTTACCCTTCCCCCGACAGGTCCCGGCGCGCCTTTTCGAGTTCCTCGGCATAGCGCCGCATCAAATGGCCCTCGGTCAGAAGCCCCAGCACGATATGGTCGGCGAAGTCCTCGACCACGGCCAGTTCCTCGGCGCCGGCGCGCTGGAAGGTCTCGGCGGCGGCCTGCACGTTCATGCTGGGCACCAGGACGGCATCCTTGTACTGGGCAAGATCGCGCACCGGCACCTCGCCTCCGGAGGGATCGCTGTGCAGTTCGGCCACGATCAGCACGCCGACATACTCGTCCCCCGGGTCGACGGCGATCACGCGCTGGGCCGAACCCAGCGGGAATTCCTTGCGGAAGGCGGCCAGGGTCGTCGAGGCCTCGATGGTCTTGATGTCCTTGCGCATCATCGAGCCGACGGTCAGGCTGCGCATCCAGCCGACATCGTGGGCGCTGCGGATCGTCTCGCCGCGCAGGTGGAAGCGCCAGGTCGAGAACGAGTAGCCGAAGGTCTCACGCACCAGGATCGCCGCCATGATCGAGGCGGCCAGCACCACGCCGGTGAGCGTCAGGTCACGGGTCGATTCCAGCGCCAGGAAGGTCATGGTCAGCGGGCCGCCGACGACACCGACGGCGAGCGACGTCATGCCGACGACGGCGGCGACGGAAGGATCGATGCCGGTCGCCGGCGAGACGAGCGCCATGACACCGGCGAACGACTTGCCGAGCAGCGCCCCAAGGAACAGCGAGGCGAAGAACAGTCCGCCGCGAAAGCCCGAGCCCAGCGAGATGGCCGACGCCGCCAGCTTCAGCACGAAGACGCTGGCCACCACCGCCAGCCCGTAATTCATGGCGAACTCGCGATGCAGCGCGCCGTGGCCGCTGGACAGGACCTGCGGCGTGATCAGGCCGAGGAGGCCGACCAGGACACCCCCGATAACGGGGCGCAGCGAGGCATCGACGGACAGCCTGTTGAACCCGCGCTCGATCAGCGTCACCAGATGCATTATGGCGATCGAGGCCGCGCCGCCAAGCAGGCCGAGCAACAGGAACGGCACATATTGGCTGGCGGTGAGTTGCGGCAACCCTGAAAGCTCGAGCGGAAACGGTACGCCGCCGAACACTTCCGCTGTCAGCGACGCCGAGATCGCGGCGGTCAAGACAGGCGCGACATTGGCGACCGAGTAGATGCCGATGACCAGCTCGAAACCGTAGAAGGCGCCGGTCAGCGGCGCATCGAAGGCGGCTGATATGGCGCCGGCGGCGCCGCAGCCGACGAGGATGCGGACATCGTTGCGGCGCAACCGGAAGGCACGCGCCAGCCGCGAGGCGACCCCTGAGCCGATCTGCGTATAGCCGGCCTCCAGGCCGACCGAAGCGCCGAAGCCGCTGGAAATCATCGTCTGCACGACGATGATGAAGGTGTCGGTGAGCGACATGCGCCCGCCATAGAGCGCGTTGGCCTCGATCGGGTCGACCGGCGTGCGGAATTTCCGAAGCCTCAGCCAGACCACCGATATCCCAAGCAGGATGCCGCCGATCGCGGGGATCAGCGCCTGCATCGGATTGGCGAGCGAGAACATGCCGGACAGGCGTCCGCCGGGCTGGACGCCAAACAGCAGCCCGTGCAGGTCCTGCACGATCTGGCTCATCGCGGTGGCCAGTATGCCCGCCATGATGCCGACAACGCCCGCTAGGATGACCACGGCGATGCCGCGCGCCTCCAAGAGAGGGACTGACCTCAGAAGCACCGCGCGCAGCCGGCGGGCGTAGACTTGGGGTTGGTTTCTGGAAAGCACCGGGACGGCTCGCCGATATCAAAGGCAACGGAAGACCCGCCTGATACGCCGGGCGGCACGTCGTGACAACCACAATGCCGACATCAAAGGCGCCAATATGGCCGCGATGCCGCCTGACCCGGCCTTTCCCGCCCTGGGCGTGGAAAGCCACCGGCGCGGTGGTCAATTCGGGATCGTCAGCAGGCCGCAATCGTCGTCGGCAATAAAGGTCGCCAGCAGTTCGGCCGGCTCGGTGGTGCTGGCATTCTCGGCGAAGAGATGGATCGCTCGCAAACGGGCTTGATTGCTGATCATGTCGATGTCTCCGAGCGGATTGGTTCAGGCGGGCAAGCGGAAATCGGCGCGCCAGCCGAGTTCCTCGGCCGCCTTTCGCGTCGTGACGGCCTCATTGGGTTCGGCAATGTTGAAGATGCCGGGCACGCCCTTGTCCAGCGCAAGCAGCGCCGCATAGGCGGCCGCATCGACATGCACCGGCGACGCCCCGCCGGGGGTGTCCGCTCCCGTTCCCGGGCCGTAGAGCTGGCCATAGCGCAGGATGATGCCGGCGAATGGAGCGTCGAGCACAGCCGTTTCCAGCGCGATGACCCCGCCGACGCTGATGCCGCGATTGCCGCTCGCCGCGCCATCCAGCGGATCGGCCTCGGCATGCGGCTCGGGGCCTGGCGCATAGGCCCAGGCGATGCTTTGCGCCACCATGCGCCTGACGCCGGCGGCGGCGGCCGCGGCGACCAGATTGCGTGTGCCCTCCTCGCGGATGCGCGCATTGCGAACGACAGCCTCGGCCATGCGGCTCGGGTCCAGGCCCGCCGGCAGGTCGGTCAACTGATGGACGACGATGTCGGGGCGGGCAGCAAGCATTGCCCGCGACAGTGATTTCGCGTCGAACACATCCACAACCACCGGCTCGACGCCAAGGACCTCCAGTCTGGCGGCCTTGTCGGCACTGCGCGTGGTGCCCGTCACCTGATGGTGGGCGGCCAGGAGTTGCGGGACCAACCGCTGCCCGATGGCGCCAGAAGCGCCGGCGAGAAAAATCCGATAGGCCATCGTCATCGTCCTTGCTCTGCCTTAATATCAAAGCTCGAACAACATATAAGAGCCCTTACATCATGCGCAAGCCAAATCCGTCTATTCCAGCACCGGGCGAAGGCAAACGCGGCGAGGAAGGCTATCTCGGCTATCTCCTGCGGCAGGCCTCCGGCGCGCATCGGCTGAGGGTCGACCGGGCGCTAGCCGATCTCGGCGTGACGCAGCCGCAATTCGTCACTTTGACCATGCTGGCGGCCTATCCCGGCCTGTCAAATGCCGATCTTGCCCGACTGGCGCTGCTCACCCCGCAAACGCTCAGCGTCATCGTCACCAATCTGGAGCGGGCCGGCTCGCTGGTGCGCAAGCCGCACGCTGTCCATGGCCGCATCCAGCATATCGAGCTCAGCGCCAGCGGACAGGCCCTGCTGCGGCGATGCCGGAACCGTGTGCATGCGATCGAGAGCGAACTGACCGCCGGCCTGTCGGCGCCGGAGGAACGAGCCGTCAGGCGGTGGCTGGTCGGCGTTGCCACCGCAGACACGGCCGA
>NZ_JAPYKP010000245.1:0-4373 GCF_037179725.1 Mesorhizobium sp. Cs1321R2N1
GCCGCCGAGTTGCCCATATGGCTGCATCGGTACAATTGGCACCGTCCGCACGGGAGCCTAAAGTCCAAACCGCCAATCAGTCGCCTGGGCCTGACCAAGGACAACCTGTTGAGGCTCCACAGCTAGGCCAATGCCGGCGCCGAGATATAACAGACCCGCCAGCATGAACGGGCTGACGCTGTCGAGCAGCAGTTTGGACAGCGGCGGCGTTGCGCCAAACAAGGCGGCCGAGCCGAGCGCAAGCGGCACGCCGGGCCACAGATGCGAATGGGAATGTGCTTCGGGCATGGCTCACCCTATCACGGCGGCGTGCCATGTCATCGACGAGACCACTCGACACGGCTTGCGCCGCTGTCCAACCGATGCGTCACTTGCCGCGCATCGCCGCCTTCGGCCCGACGCATTTGTTGTCGCGAAACAGCGCCCACTCCTCGCACAGGCGACCGTTGGGCAAGCGGCAAAACCCGTATTCGTTGCCGGCCTTGTCCTTCCTGACCACGAAGCGGCCGCCGATCGCACCGCAGTGAACCGATGCGGGATTGGCCATGCCGACCGGTTTTTGCGCGGCGCCGGCGTCGATGGGCATCGACGACATCAAGGCAAGACCGACGGCCAGTATCGAAAAATTGTTCATGCGATCTCTCCTTGGCCTCCACGGCGAAGCGTCCTGTCCCGAGGCAGCTGTCAAATCTATCGGAACGCACGCCGGATCAAGAGCCGTTGAGGCGGCACCTGATCCGGCTGTCCGCAAACCTCATCATCCAAGTGAGGTGATGATCTCGCGATAGGCGAATTCGGGGAAGGCCTTCATCGTCCGCGTCCTGATGTTGCCGGCCGCCGCCAGCATCAGCGAAAAACGCGCCAGGACCGCGTCGTCGGGCGCCTCGACCACCGCCACCATGTCGTACTCGCCCATGGTCAGGTAGAACGCCTTGAACGATCCGCCCATTTCGCCCAGTTGCTTCCTGGCGGCGTCGAGCCGCTTCGGGGATTCGCGCACGTTCTTGGCGCCCTGCTCGGTCCAGTTCATCAGCACGATGTAGCTTGTCATGGCACACCTCCCTCCGGGGCCACGGAGCACGGCACTCAGGCCGTGGGTCTGTCGACACGGCCTCGACCGGGGCGGGCTTTCCGGGGTTGTCGCCCAGAAAAATGCGTCCGAGGCGAAATTATCCTCCCTAAGGTCGCGGGTCGCAAGAGCGAACACGCTATGAAAAAGGGCGCTCGTGGCGCCCTTTATTTCCAATGCGATTGGCAGGTCTCAGCTGTCCAGGAAGCTGCGCAGCTTGCGGCTCCGGCTCGGGTGCTTGAGCTTGCGCAGCGCCTTGGCTTCGATCTGGCGGATACGCTCGCGGGTGACCGAGAACTGCTGGCCGACTTCTTCCAGCGTGTGGTCGGTGTTCATGCCGATGCCGAAGCGCATTCTGAGCACGCGCTCCTCACGCGGCGTCAGCGAGGCCAGAACGCGCGTGGTGGTCTCGCGCAGATTGGCCTGGATCGCCGCGTCGATCGGCAGGATCGCCATCTTGTCCTCGATGAAATCGCCCAGATGCGAATCCTCCTCGTCGCCGACCGGCGTTTCGAGCGAGATCGGCTCCTTGGCGATCTTCAGGACCTTGCGCACTTTTTCGAGCGGCATGGCGAGCTTTTCGGCCAGTTCCTCCGGCGTCGGCTCGCGGCCGATCTCGTGCAGCATCTGGCGCGAGGTGCGCACGATCTTGTTGATCGTCTCGATCATGTGCACCGGGATGCGGATGGTGCGGGCCTGGTCGGCGATCGAACGCGTGATCGCCTGCCGGATCCACCATGTCGCGTAGGTCGAGAACTTGTAGCCGCGGCGGTATTCGAATTTGTCGACCGCCTTCATCAGGCCGATATTGCCTTCCTGGATCAGGTCGAGGAACTGCAGGCCGCGATTGGTGTACTTCTTGGCGATCGAGATGACGAGGCGCAGATTGGCCTCGACCATTTCCTTCTTGGCGATCGCGGCTTCGCGTTCGCCCTTCTGCACCTGGTTGACGATTTTCCGGAATTCCAGGATCGAGATCGCCGTCTCGGTGGCCAGGTGCTGGATCTCGGCGCGCAGATCCTTGATCGCATCCTTCTCGTTCTTGGTGAATTCCTTCCAGCCGCGCGAGGTCAGGTTGGCGATCGAGCGCGTCCAGTTCGGATCGAGTTCGGAGCCCTGATATTCCTTCAGGAACTCCTCGCGGCGCACGCCATAGCTTTCGGCGAGGCGCAGAAGCTTGCCCTCGTTCTGCACCAGGCGCTTGTTGATGTCGTAGAGCTGCTCGACTAGCGCCTCGATGCGCGCCGTGTTGAGCGACAGCGACTTCACCGCCTTGATCAGCTGGTCCTTCAACTCCTTCAGCCGGCGGTCCTGGCTGGGCGACAGCGTGCCGGCGGCGGCCAGCCGGTTCTCGACCTGCTGGTCCTGCAGCTTCCTGAGCTTCTTGTAGGTGTCGGCGATGACGTCGAGCGTCTCCATCACCTGCGGGCGCAGTTCGGCTTCCATCGCCGCCAGCGACAGGCTCGCCTCGTCCTCGTCTTCCTCGTCGTCGTCGCCGATGCCGCGCGTGTCGGCGCCGACATTGGTGATGTCGTCTTCATCGTCGCGTCCGCGGCGCGGCTTTTCCTCGGCCTTGGGCGCTTCCTCGACACGTTCGACCACCGGCGCCTGCTTGGCTTCGGGGCCGGCATAGGTGGCTTCGAGGTCGATGATCTCGCGCAGCAGGATCTTGGATTCGTTGAGCTCGTCGCGCCAGATGATGATCGCCTGGAAAGTCAGCGGGCTTTCGCAGAGGCCTGCGATCATCGTCTCGCGGCCGGCCTCGATGCGCTTGGCGATCGCGATTTCGCCCTCGCGCGACAGCAGCTCGACCGAGCCCATTTCGCGCAGATACATGCGCACCGGATCGTCGGTGCGGTCGGTCGGCTCTTTCTTGGTGGTGGTGGCGGCGACCGCGGTGCCGGTCTGCTCGGCAAGCTCGTTGGCGTCTTCCTCGGCATCGGCGGCTGTGTCGCCGGCCTCGGCCTCTTCGCCCTGCTCGTCATCCTCGACGACGTTGATGCCCATGTCGGACAGCATCGCCATCGTGTCCTCGATCTGCTCGGAGGTCACTTCCTCGGAAGGCAGCACCGAATTCAGCTCGTCCATGGTGACATAACCGCGCTTCTTGGCGGCCTTGATCATCTTCTTGACAGCATCATCGGAAAGGTCGAGCAAGGGCCCATCGGTGGCGCCTTCGCGTTCGGTCTCGACCTCTTCCTTTTCTTTTGTCGCCATAGTCTTTATCTTCTCCTAGCGGCCGGCCATGGGGGCCGCGTCAGCTGTCGGACCAGTCAAATCGGATACGCCCGTTTTTCTAAACGCGCTTCACCCGGCCCATGAGCTGCATCCGCTCTTTTGTTTGGTGCATGCCGTTGCCCAAAACCGGGTTCCACTCTTGGGCGGCATACATTAAGTCCAGATTAACCCTGATATCTGTGTCAGGCGGGCCGCCTGTCCAGTGACCAGTACCTTGCATCGCTTGTTTCCCGTCGACGCGGGTGCGGGTTAACGTTTCGAATCGTCCTGATTCCGCCATTCTGTCCGAAGGTCAAGCGCCTCTGGCATGATTCGCATGAAAAAAGCGAATCAATTACCCGACTTAGCGCGCCTCGCCCCCAGGGGAAGCGTGGCCGCGCCTTCATTTCGCGCTCGCATGCACTTAGGCTCGCCCAGCCCTGCCCGACGAAACACCAAATCCTTCGATCAGCGCTTCCGTCGCTTGTACATCCTGAAATTGCGCCTGAATTTCGATCAGCTGGCGGAAGTTTTCGTCCGAAGGATCCGCTTCGAGGGCCGCTTCCGCCTGTTTCAGCTCCTTATGTAAGGTGCGCGCGCTGCGCTGCAAGTGCAACGCCTGGTTCAGAGCGTCGCGGGCATCCTCGAGGGCCGCCGTCTCAAGTGCCGGCCATTGCCGCGCCCGCTTGATCAGGCCGACGGCGCGCTCCCAGATCTCGGCGCAGCCGGCGCGCTCGATCGTCGCCACCACGGCGTGGCGGTCATTGGCCATGTTATGCGCCATCGCGTCGAGGATGGCGGCGTGCAGACGCCTCAGGTCGGAATTGGCGAGGTCGAGGAACTCGACATGGGCGAAATTCTCGTCGATCAGCGCCGGGTGGTTGACCAATGCCACGATGATCGTCGCCTCGCGCACCGACATCCCCTCGCCGCGCCTGACCAGCGCCGACTGGCCGAGGCTTTCGGTGATCGCCATGCGCCCGCCGCCTGCCTTGGCGAATTGCCCGCCGGGTGCGGGCTTGCCCTGGCCGCGCTGACCGGGCCGGCCGCCATCCTGACGGCCTTGCCGCGCATTGCGCTGGGAGCC
>NZ_JAPYKP010000246.1:0-4355 GCF_037179725.1 Mesorhizobium sp. Cs1321R2N1
GGCCGAAACGCCAAAAGCGGCGCCGGCCCCGGTTGCGGTTCGGGCGCCGTCGTCGGGCGACGATGCTTCGCGTGAAGAGCGCGTGCGCATGACCAAGCTGCGCCAGACCATCGCGCGCCGGCTGAAGGAAGCGCAGTCGACCGCAGCCATGCTGACCACCTTCAACGAGGTCGACATGTCGGCGGTGATGGCGCTCAGGACCAAATACAAGGACGTGTTCGAGAAGAAGCACGGCGTGAAGCTCGGCTTCATGGGCTTCTTCACCAAGGCGGTCACGCACGCGCTGAAGGAAATCCCTTCGGTCAATGCCGAGATCGACGGCACCGACATCATCTTCAAGAACTATGCCCATATCGGCGTCGCGGTCGGCACCGAAAAGGGTCTCGTGGTTCCGGTCGTGCGCGATGCCGACCAGATGTCCATCGCCGAGATCGAGAAGGATATCGGCCGGCTGGGCATTGCCGCACGTGATGGCAAGCTGTCGGTGGCGGATATGCAGGGCGGCACCTTCACCATCTCCAATGGCGGTGTCTACGGATCGCTGATGTCGACGCCGATCCTCAACGCGCCGCAGTCGGGCATTCTCGGCATGCACAAGATCCAGGACCGGCCGGTCGTGGTCGGCGGCCAGATCGTGATCCGGCCGATGATGTACCTGGCGCTCAGCTACGATCATCGCATCGTCGACGGCAAGGAAGCCGTAACCTTCCTGGTGCGCGTCAAGGAAAGCCTGGAGGATCCCGAGCGGCTGGTGCTGGACCTGTAGTCAGATGGCTCTGACGGAAGCGCAGTACCGTCGCGCCATTCAGGCTAGGCGAGCGCTCGCTGTCGAAGACTGTTCCGCAGCGGCCTCCGGCCACATGAGAACGTTGAGCGAGGCAGGTTGGGACGGCAACTATGTCGTTCCGAACCAGCGCGTTTCACGATCGCTCAGTGGACCTGTCATTCTCCTCAACAACTGGTTTGGTTGGCAGGAACTTGATTTGCTCAGCCCCGCGCGGATGACCATTGTCAGGAAACTCGGTTATTTGCCGGATATCCCAACTAACCGGTGGCTTGATCGAGCGCTGGAAATCGTAGGAACGACGCGGCAGGAAATCTACATAACGCAGGTATGTGTCTTCCTTCCTCCGACAACTATGGGTTCTTCAATTGTTTCGGAGGTCTATCGCACTTCGATCGATAGGGTCTTGAGACACGAGCTTGGCGGGCGCACACCAGTTGCGCTCGGCGGCGCGGCTCAAAAGGCCTGCCGGTTAAGCGGGATCGACTATGTTGGTGCCCAACATCCTTCGTATCAAGGCGGCGAACGGCGAGCCAGAGAGATAGCGACTGCGATAGAGCGCGTCATCTGATGACGCCCACCTGTAACAGATGGGAAAGTCTGTGTGGGATCGTTTCGATTTCGGTAGGCATTCTTACTGCTAACACCGCCCATGCCAGTTGTCCGATCGAACTTGCCGTTTATGGCGAGGCCCAAAGCGGCGCGGAGATCGACTTCACCCCAACAGGCACGTCGGCCACCGTCACCAACAGGTTTCGCTTGGTCCTCGACAACAATGTCGTGCTGAACGGTATCGTCATGTGGACCCAGGGCGTAGCGCGGCCGAACGGTGCGCTGATGTACAAATGCCCGGAAGGCGACGTCACTGGCGAGGAACTTGCCGCCTGCACGCTGTGGAACGGCGTCATCTACACGTCCGACGACAAGGGCAATATCGGGCTTTTGCCGGCCGAGGGCGTCGAGGCGCCGAAGACGCTGATCCTGCCCGATCTTGGGCCGGCGTTGCGGCAATCCCGGGCCTATGGCGTCAGCGGTTTTTCGAAAGTGCCGTCGGATGTGTTCGCGATGAAGGGATGCCAGGAATGAGCGCGACGCAAAAAGTGCTGCTGGTCACCGGCGGCAGCCGTGGCATCGGCGCTGCCATTTGCCGGCTGGGAGCCAAGGCTGGCTATCGCGTCGCGGTCAACTACGCCTCCAGCAAGGCTGCGGCAGATGCGCTGGTTGCCGAGATCAAGGCCGGCGGCGGCGAAGCTGTTGCCGTCAGGAGCGATGTCGGCAAGGAAACCGATATCGTGGCCATGTTCGGCGCTGTCGATCACGCCTTTGGCCGGCTCGACGCCTTCGTCAACAACGCCGGAATTGTCGACGTCAAGGCGCGCGTCGACGAGATGGATGTGTCGCGGCTGGAACGCATGATGCGCATCAATGTCGTCGGCTCGTTCCTGTGCGCCCGCGAGGCCGTCAAGCGCATGTCGACGCGGCATGGCGGGTCGGGCGGATCGATCGTCAACATCTCGTCGGCGGCGGCGACGCTGGGCTCGCCGGGCGAATATGTCGACTATGCAGCCTCCAAGGGCGCCATCGACACCTTCACCATCGGCCTCGCCCGCGAGGTGGCGATGGAAGGCATTCGCGTCAATGCGGTGCGGCCGGGCATCATCGACACCGACATCCACGCCTCCGGCGGCCAGCCCGACCGGATAGAACGGTTTCGCGATCTTCTGCCGATGAAGAGAGCAGGCACGGCGGATGAAGTCGCCGGCGCGGTCCTCTATCTTTTATCCGATGCCGCGTCCTATGCGACGGGCGCGATCCTGAATGTCAGCGGCGGCCGCTGAGCCCCAAGCAAAAAGGGAAACAAACATGGCTTATGACGTGGTTATCATCGGCTCGGGACCGGGCGGCTATGTCTGCGCCATCAAAGCGGCGCAGCTCGGGCTGAAGGTCGCGGTGGTCGAGAAGAACGCGACCTTCGGCGGCACCTGCCTCAACATCGGCTGCATCCCGTCCAAGGCGCTGCTTCATGCCTCCGAGATGTTCGTCGAGGCCGGCCATTCCTTCGACACGCTCGGTGTCGAGATTCCGGCACCCAAGCTGAACCTGAAGAAAATGATGGCGCACAAGGACGCGACGGTGTTGTCCAACGTCAATGGCGTCGCCTTCCTGTTCAAGAAGAACAAGATCGATGCCTTCCGCGGCACCGGCAAGGTGGTCGCCGCCGGCAAGGTCTCGGTGATGGGCGAGGACGGCAAGGTCGAGGAGATCGAGACCAAAAACATCGTCATCGCCACCGGGTCGGATGTCGCCGGCATTCCCGGCGTCAAGGTCGATTTCGACGAGAAAATCATCGTGTCGTCGACCGGCGCGCTGTCGCTGGAAAAGGTGCCTGGCCATCTGGTGGTGGTCGGCGGCGGCGTCATCGGGCTCGAACTCGGCTCGGTCTGGGCACGGCTCGGAGCCAAGGTCACCGTGGTCGAGTTCCTCGACACCATTTTGGGCGGCATGGACGGCGAGGTGTCGAAACAATTCCAGCGGCTGCTCTCCAAGCAAGGTTTTGAGTTCAAGCTCAGCGCCAAGGTCACCGGCGTCGCCAAGACCAAGAAGGGCGCGACCGTTACCTTCGAGCCGGTCAAGGGTGGTGCCGCCGAAACGATCGATGCCGACGTGGTGCTGATCTCGACCGGACGCCGCGCCTTTTCGGACAGCCTCGGTCTCAAGGAAGCCGGCGTCGACGTCGACGAGCGCGGCCGGGTCAAGACCGACGGGCATCTCAGGACCAATGTTCCCGGCATCTACGCCATCGGCGATGTCATCGCCGGGCCGATGCTGGCGCACAAGGCCGAGGACGAGGGCGTGGCGGTGGCCGAGACCATCGCCGGCCAGGCCGGCCATGTGAACTATGACGTCATTCCGAGCGTCGTCTACACCAGTCCGGAGATCGCCTCGGTCGGCAAGACCGAGGAAGAGCTGAAGAAGGCCGGCATCGACTACAAGGTCGGCAAGTTTCCCTTCACCGCCAATGGCCGCGCGCGCGCCATGCTGCACACCGACGGGTTCGTGAAGATCCTGGCCGACAAGCAGAGCGACCGCGTGCTCGGCGTCCATATCGTCGGCTTCGGCGCCGGCGAGATGATCCACGAGGCGGCGGTGCTGATGGAGTTCGGCGGCTCGTCGGAAGACCTGGCCCGCACCTGCCACGCGCATCCGACGATGTCGGAAGCGGTGAAGGAAGCGGCGCTGGCGACGTTCTTCAAGGCGATCCATATCTAGGCTGTCTCGACATTCAGGTGATGCCGGCCTGCGAACGGCGGGTTCCTGCGCTTCCCCGTTCTACTGCGTCGCAGTAGAACTTTACTCACGTGCTTTAAGTACGCTCCGTTCTCGGACCCACCATTCTCGGCCCGGCCTGACCTGAATTTCAAAACACCCTGTGCTCGGAGCCCAAAACAAAACGGCCCGCCTTTCAGCGGGCCGTTCGTCTTTGATATCGAGCCGCTTACTGGGCCGGCGCAGGCGCTGGGGCAGGCGCGGGAGCTGGGGCTGGTGCCGGAGCGGGCGCTGGGGCAGGCGC
>NZ_JAPYKP010000247.1:0-4307 GCF_037179725.1 Mesorhizobium sp. Cs1321R2N1
CCGGCGCCGACCGATGGCGCGGCACCGGCGGCCCGCTGCACATCAGCGATACAGCCAGCGCCGTCCACCCGTTGACCAAGCGCTATCTCGCCGCCGGCCAGCAAGCCGGACTGCCGCTCAATCCCGACTTCAACGGCGCCGCCCAGGAAGGCGTCGGCATCTACCAGATCTCGACCAAAAACGGCCGTCGCATGTCGGCTGCCCGCGCCTTCCTGCGCCCGGCGATGAAGCGCGCCAATGTCCGCGTCGAGACCAATGCGCTGGCAAGCCGCATCCTGTTCGAAGGCAAGCGCGCCGTCGGCGTCGAATATCTGCGGAACGGCGAGACCAAGACGGCCCGCGCCGGCCGTGAAATCATCCTGTCCGCCGGCTCGATCAACTCGCCACAGCTCATGCAGCTCTCCGGCGTCGGCCCGGCGGCGCTGCTCAAAGGATTGGGCATCCCGGTGGTGCATGCCAACGAGAATGTCGGCGCCAATCTGCAGGATCATGTCGGCATCAACTACACCTTCAAGGGCAAGCTGCCGACGCTCAACCAGATCCTGCGTCCCTGGTGGGGCAAGCTTTTGGTCGGCATGCAGTACATCCTGACCCGCTCCGGCCCGCTGTCGCTGTCGATGAACCATGGCGGCGGTTTCTTCCGCACCGACCCGGCGTTTTCCCGGCCCAACATGCAGCTCTATTTCCAGGCCTTCTCGACGCTCATCCCGAAGAACGGCGAGCGGCCGATCCTGACACCGGATCCGTGGCCGGGCTTCTCCATCGGCCTCTCCAACTGCCGTCCTTCGAGCCGCGGCGAGATCATGATCCGCTCCAGCAATCCGCTGGATTATCCCAAAATCGTCGCCAACGCCTACTCGACCAACGCCGATGTCGACGAGATGTTGGCGGCGGTG
Source organism: Mesorhizobium sp. Cs1321R2N1 (assembly GCF_037179725.1). Classification (NCBI taxonomy): domain Bacteria; kingdom Pseudomonadati; phylum Pseudomonadota; class Alphaproteobacteria; order Hyphomicrobiales; family Phyllobacteriaceae; genus Mesorhizobium; species Mesorhizobium sp. Cs1321R2N1. Next base: position 897 of record NZ_JAPYKP010000247.1, read on the forward strand.
AAATTCGTGCGCAAGATCGCCTCGATGCCCGCCATGGCCGAGATTATCGCCGAAGAGGTGTTGCCCGGCCCGTCGATCCAGTCCGACGCCGACCTGATCACCGATTTCAGGAAGCGCTCCGGCACCGTCTATCACCCGGTTTCTACCTGCCGCATGGGCCCCGACCCCTCGCGATCCGTGGTCGATCCGCGCCTCAAGGTGCACGGGCTCGAAGGCTTGCGCGTCATCGACGCCTCGATCTTTCCCGACAACATCACCGGCAACACCAACGCCGCCTCGGTCATGACCGGGTGGAAGGGCGCCGAACTGGTTCTGGAGGACCACACATGAAGATCACCGACGTCAAGACATGGGTTGTCGGCAACCCGCCGCCCGGCATCGGCGGCAAGTATTTCATCTTCGTCAAGCTGACCACCGATGGCGGCGTGGTCGGCTATGGCGAAGCCTACAACGCCACCTTCTCCGCCCACATCACGGCGAAGATGATCGAGGACATGGCCGAGCGCTATCTCGTCGGCCGCGATCCGCACGACATCGAGAATTTCTTCCGCCGCGCCTATTCCTCCGGCTTCACCCAGCGCCCCGACGTTTCCGGCATGGGCTGTTTTTCCGCACTCGAAATGGCCTGCTGGGACATTGTGGGCAAGGAGGCCAACAAGCCGGTCTATAAGCTGCTCGGCGGCCAGGTGCACGAGACGCTGCGCTCCTACACCTATCTCTATCCGCACACGGGCAGCGTGCATTCCGAGGACGCGCCGGACGGCAGGAACGTCTACAACGATCCGGAGATGGCCGCGGCCTGCGCGCTCGAATATGTCGAGCAGGGTTTCAACGCCGTCAAGCTCGACCCGGCCGGCCCCTACACCGCCTTCGACGGCCACCAGCCGCGCCTCATCGACATCGATGTCTCGACCCGCATGATCAAGGCGATCCGCGAGGCGGTCGGCACCCGCGCCGACATCCTGTTCGGCACGCACGGCCAGTTCACCGCATCGGGCGCGCTGCGCATGGCGCGCGCCATCGAACCATATGATCCCCTGTGGTTCGAGGAGCCGGTGCCGCCTGACATGCCCGAAGTCATGGCGCAGGTGGCGCGTGCGACTTCGATCCCGATCGCCACCGGCGAGCGGCTGACGACGAAATCCGAATTCGCCCGCGTCATCGAGAACCGCGCCGCAACCATCCTGCAGCCGGACCTCGGCCGCTCCGGCGGCATTCTGGAGACCAAGAAGATCGCCGCCATGGCCGAGGCCTATCACATCCAGGTCGCGCCGCATTGCTATTGCGGGCCGATCGTCGGTGCCGCCAACATCCAGCTCGCGGTGACGCTGCCGAATTTCCTCATCCTGGAATCGCTGAAACAGTGGGACGGTTTCCACGCCACGCTCTTGAAGAAGAAGATCGAATGGCAGGACGGCAATGTCATCCCGTCGAAGGAGCCGGGGCTCGGCGTGGAGCTCAACGAGGCGGTCTGCGATGCCCATCCCTATACCGGCAAGGACCTGCATCTGCAGATGATGCAGACACCGTTGATGCCGTGAGCGAAAGCTACGCCTTCATCGGCCTTGGCCATCTCGGCGGCAACCTTGCCGCCAGCCTGATCCGCAACGGCTTTGCCGTGACGGTCCACGACCGCGACCCCGCCGCCGTCGAGCGCCTCGTCGCGCTTGGCGCCACGGCCGCCAACAGCCCGGCCGAGGCCGCCGCGCGGGCCGGCAATGCCGTAACCTGCCTGCCCTCGCCGAAAGTCAGCGAAGCGGTGCTGGCCGGCGCCAATGGATTGCTCGCTGGCCTGCCCAAGGGCGGCACATGGATCGAGATGTCGACCAATGGCCGCGACGAGATTCTTCGGCTCGCCGCCCTCGCCTCGGCCAGCGGCGTCGAGACCTTGGAATGCCCGGTCACCGGCGGCGTGCATCTGGCGGCTGTTGGAAAGATCACCGCGCTGGTCGGCGGCGATGCGGCCCTCTACGAGCGACACCGCCCGGCGATCGAAGCCATGTGCGCGAAGTCGTTCCTGATGGGTCCGATCGGCTCGGCGGCGGTGATCAAGGTCATCACCAACATGCTGGCCTTCATTCATCTGGTCGCCGCCGGCGAGGCGCTGATGCTGGCCAAGCAAGGAGGGCTCGACCTCACGCAGAGCTACCACGCCATCGTTGCCTCCTCCGGCAACAGCTTCGTCCACGAGACCGAAAGCCAGTTGGTGCTGAACGGCTCCTATGACATCGGCTTCACCATGGACCTGGCATTGAAGGACCTTGGCTTCGCGCTCGCCATGGCCGAACAATCCGGCGTGCCGCTCGATCTGGCATCGCGCGTCAACGCGATTTTTCAGCAGGGCAAGGCTGCCTATGGCGGCGACGCCTGGTCGACCCAGATCGTCAAGCTGCTGGAAGATGCTGTCGGCACCGACCTTCGTGCGCCCGGTTTCCCGGCCAAGCTGGAGGTTTGAGCAACATGAGCCAGCAACGAAATCAATGCGTTGGACAAGACTCTAGAATCATAGCCGCAACAACTTGAATCAGAGCTGCAACATCTCGACTGGTTTCCCGAGCGAGCGTTTCGATCGGATTGCATTCCACGGCGATTGGCGGGAACACCCTCCCCTTCGTCATCCTCGGGCTTGACCGAGGATGACGACGCTCTGGGACGCTCTTACCCCGGCAACACCTTAATTCAATATCTCACCATCAACGCACCAGGCAGGATCTCGAAGGTCGCCGGTATGCGCCCGGGCGACTCGCCGTCTATGTCGACCAGCGCGCCGTTCTTTTCCACATCGCCGAGCGGTTCGACCACCACTTTCCTGCCGCGCAGGATGGTGATCGCCGGATGGTTGCGGTGCCTGCCGCCATAGAGCAGCCTGATATCCCAGATCAGCTTCAGCTTGCCGGCAGCGCGCAGGATGACGATGTCGAACTGCCCGTCGGTCAGTTCAGCATCGGGCGCGATCATCATGCCGCCGCCGAAGAATTTGCCGTTTGCCACCGCCACCAGCGCCATGCGCGCCTCGACCGGGTCGCCGTCGTCGACGGTGATCCGTACGTCCTGGAAGCGGTAGCGGACGAACTCGACCACGGTGCGCCACAGGAACAGCGCCTTGGCCGACATCCTGCCCTTGCGCTTGTCGGCATTGACGGCGCGGTCGGTGGAGCCCGACAGGCCGAGGCTGGCGATGTTGATGAAGTGGCGGCTGGCCAGTGCGCCATGGTCGTCGACATAGCAGATGCGGCCGGCATCGACCGCCCTTGCCTTGGCGTCGGCGATCCGTTTCAGCGTTGCGTCGATCTCCTTCGGCAGGCCGAGGCCGCGCGCGAAATCGATGCCGGCGCCGCACGGCAGCAGGCCGAGTTCGGTTGTCCTGCCGCCCTCCTCGCGGGCCTGCAGCAGGCCGTCGGCCACTTCGCT
>NZ_JAPYKP010000248.1:0-4258 GCF_037179725.1 Mesorhizobium sp. Cs1321R2N1
TTGATCCGTTCCCACTGATCCTCTCGAAGCGCATCGCAGTCCATCGCTGACCTCCAAAAATCAGCGTTGAATCTGATTTGCCCTTCCTTGGGAATCCCAACCCGTTAAATCGTCACTACGCCCTAGACTAGACCAAGCGATGCCCGCCCTCGACATGCAGCGTCGTGCCAGTCGTAAAACCATTGCCCATGAGGAAGAAAATCGCGTCGGCGATGTCGTCGGGCTGGCCGATCCTGCCGACCGGCAGCCGCTCGGCCATCGCCGCAAGTGTCTCTGCTTTCCTGTCGCCGGCCACCTGCACCCAAATCTCGGTATCGACCCAGCCGGGCGACACGGCGTTGACGCGGATCGGCGCGAGTTCCACCGCCAGCGCCCGCACCATCCCTTCGAGCGCGGCATTGACGGCGGCAACGACCGAGCCGCGCGCGGCCGGCCGGTAGGCGGCGATGCCGGAAACGAAGGTCATCGAGCCGGCCACTGCCAGCCGTGGCGCGCCGTGCTTGGCGAGCAGCAGCGGGCCGAAGATCTTGCTGTCGACCACGCGTTGCGCCGCCGCGAGATCGAGCTCCGGCAGCAGCCGGTAGGCGCCGTCGATGTCGGCGGCGGTGCTGACGATATGGTCGAGGCCGCCGATCCCGGCGAACAACGCCGCGACCTGATCTTCCCGCGTGATGTCGACAGTGGTTGTTTCGAGGGCGGCCCAGCGCCTCACAGGCCTGCCGCAGCCTGTCTTCGCCGCGCCCGGCGATGATGACTTCGGCCCCGGCTTCGAGGCAGCGCCTTGCAAGCGCCAGGCCCATGCCGGATCCTCCGCCGACGATCAGGATCTTTTGGTTCGAAATGCTCATATCCGCTCTGCCTTCGTTTGGTTGGACAAGGGCAGGGAATTGGCAGCTCGATGCGGAAAGCGAAAACGGAAGAAACCGATGATGTCATCGGACGGGCCGATTATGCCAGCCCATATGAGCCTCGTCCCGTCAGCGTACCAGAGGGCTATCCCAAACGACGAACAACAGCGCCTTTAACTGGGCGAAGCGCTGCGGTCCGAGTTCGGTGCGCCACTCCGCCTCGATGTCGCGCAATATGTCGACCATTTTCCAGAAAGCGGCGTGGCCGCGCTCGGTGGAGCGCACCACGCGCGCGCTGCCTTCACCGTCGGAGCGGACGAGATAGCCGTAGCCTTCCAGACTGCTGAGCAACTGGTTGATGGCTTGCTTGCTCATGCCGGCCCGCTCGGCGATCGTGCCGGGCCGCGCCCCGTCCGGGCCGGGAAACTGCAGCACGGCCATGTGCGGCAGGCGCAATTCGTCGAAACCCGCGTCGTTGAGCTCCTTGATCAGCCGGCGCTGGATCGCCTGCGCCGGCACGCGCAACAGGGCGCCGATCAAAAGGTCCTCGGTCTTGGTCTGCAGAACTTCGGTGGACGTGGCCATTGACGATCCGGTAAATTGAGTTTACTGATTGCTAGTAAATGTAATTTACCGGAGGGGTTTGCGCAATGTCATCCATGAATCTTCAGGTCAATCCAGCCGAAGAGGCCATCGGCGACAAGATGCTATCGATTCGCTTCCTGGTGACGGGCGACAGTTCGAACGGCAGCGTCGCCGCCTTCGAGTTGAAAGTGGCTGGCGGATCGCGGCTGCTGGCGCCGGCGCACAGCCACGATCATTATGAAGAGACGATCTACGGCGTTGGCGGGGTGCTGACCTGGACCGTAGACGGCAAGGCGATCGATGTCGGAGCGGGAGAGGCGCTATGCATTCCACGCGGCGCCGTCCACCGGTTCGACAACAAGGGCGTCAACGACGCGACGGTACTATGTATCGTGACCCCGGCGGCGATCGGTCCGGACTATTTCCGCGAGATTTTCGCAATGTTCCATGCCGCCGCCGGTGGCCCGCCTGACAAGGCCAGCATGATGGAGATCATGCGTCGCCACGGGCTGACGCCGGCGGCACCGACACCGGCGTAGAACACGAGCGCTGGGCTGCGGCGGCTCTATTCCCGCTCCGCACTCGCAAACACCACCAGATTGCCATCGGGATCGCGCATGCGCATGATCCAGGAACGGCCGGCCTTCTCGATCGGGCCGGGTTCGAGGCCCGCATCCACCAGTCTCTGCCGCTCGGGCGCCAGGGGCAGGACACCGAGCGTCAGCGTCGAGGTGCCGGCTTTTTCCTTGTCCTCGAAGAGCTGCACCTCGGCGCTTTCCGTGAACTGCCATTCGGCAAGGCCAGGCATCGGCCGGCGCAGCGGCGGCTTGCCGAAGAGTTTTCCATACCAGTCGATGCTGGGCTCGAGGTCGGAGCAACTGACATGGGCGAAAACGGTCTGCACGGCCATCGCGATCCTCCATGGCGATTGCACTCTCTTGTCGGAACGCGGCGATGGATGGTGTGTTCCGTTGCCTGGCGGCAGCGTGCCCCACTGCTGACGAAAATTGGCAGTGAAACATGCCATCATGATGCCGGGAATCGCATGATGCCGGAGGCAAGATTACAGTGATGCCAGCGACAACGACACTGATCGGGCGGGTGCACTAATGGCGCCGGTCAAAGTCGACCCTGACAAGGTGCGGGAATTCGCCGACGCGGCCAGTTTCTACAGCTGGCTTGCCCAGCACCACGCCACGGAAACCGAAGTGTGGATCAAGGTTCACAAGGTGGGGTCGGGACTGAAGTCGATCACACCGAAGGAGGCCATCGACGTCGTGCTGTGCTTCGGCTGGATCGATGCCGTGCGCAAGGGGCTGGACGAGAACAGTTTCCTGCAGCGCTACACGCCGCGCGGCAAAAAAAGCATCTGGAGCAAGATCAACGTCGACAATGTGGCGCGCCTCGTCGAGGAGGGCCGCATGACCGGGCATGGGCTGAGAGAGGTCGAGGCGGCCAAGGCCGACGGGCGCTGGGCGCGCGCCTATGGCAGCGGCAAGGAGATGAAAATTCCCGAGGATCTGCAGGCGGCGATCGACGCCGAGCCGGCGGCGAAGGCGATGCTGGGAAAGCTCAGCGCGCAGAACCGCTTCGCGCTCGCCTTCCGCACCCACAACATGAAGACCGAGACGGGACGCAAGAAGAAGATCGAAACCTTCGTCGCGATGCTGAAGCGCGGCGAGACGATCCGTCCACAGGGGAAGAAATAAAGCAATTCCAGGAAAAGTGTGAAACGGTTTTCCCGGGAAAAGCGCGTAGCGCTTTCCCTTGCGGAATTGCGTAAAAACAAAGAGATAGAGCGGGTGAGCGTTTCTGTGAAACGGTGAACCGCTCGATGCCCTTCAGGCGCCCGAATGCGGGTCGATGCCGTAGGGATGGACGGGGTAGCCGGGTCCGATGGCATCGCGTACGCGGTCGGTCCATGCTGCGAACCCCGGATAGTCCGCGAGCGAAAAGCCGCAATCCCCGGCGCGGTGGCTGTAGGCATAGACGGCGATGTCGGCGATGGTGAGGTCGCTGCCGGCGAGAAACGGCGCCTCGCCAAGGTTGCGGTTCAGGGCGGCGAGCGTACGAGCTCCGGCTTCGCGCTTGCCGGCAACCATGGTCTGGTTGCGGTCGAGCCGTCCGGTCAGGGTCCAGAAGCGCAGCGAGCCGATGACGGGCTCGACGTTATATTGTTCGAAGAACAGCCACTGCATGACCTTGGCACGCCGGTAGCGGGTCGACGGCAGGAAGGGCGTGCCCTCGGCAAGGTAGGTGAGGATCGCATTGGATTCGGCGATGGCGCTGCCGTCCTCGAGTTGAAGGACCGGGACCGCGCCTGCCGGGTTGAGCGCCAGGAAGGCGTCGGTATGGCTCTCGCCCTCGAAAATCGAGACGGGGTGCGTGACGTGAGGGATCTTCAGCAGCCCTAGCAGGACCCGGATCTTCCAGCCGTTCTGCGACGGCAGATAATCGTGAAGCGTGAGCATGACCGGTCCTCTTGATGGGTGAACGATCGCATATAGCTGCGCCCGCCGACACCCGATTCCTGCGCAACCAACTCACGCGCGTCATCGCATGACGACTGCTATCTCGTCCCTCTAATAAAACAGGTCCACCCGTGCCATTTTGCCCCGAGATGACCGACAAAGAGGCTTCCCATGAACACCCACAAAGTCGCCCTCGTCACCGGCGCAAATCGCGGCATCGGGCTTGAAACCGGGCGGCAACTCGCGGCGCTCGGCTTCACCGTTCTGCTCGGCGCGCGCGATCTCGCCAAGGGCGAGGCGGCGGTGAAAGGGCTCGATGGCGCTGTCGAGGCCATCGCGCTCGATGTCGCCGCG
>NZ_JAPYKP010000249.1:0-4058 GCF_037179725.1 Mesorhizobium sp. Cs1321R2N1
GGCCGCTGGCCGGGTGCCGGACGCTAACGGCGACGACGCGGACACGCCGCCGCTCGGCGGCAAGGGAACCGACAATGACTGACCAGCCGATCCTGATGTTCGATTCCGGCGTCGGCGGGCTCACCGTGTTGCGCGAGGCGCGCGTGCTGATGCCCGACCGTCGCTTCATCTATGTCGCCGACGATGCCGCCTTTCCCTTTGGCGCCTGGGAAGAGCCGGCGCTGCGGGCCCATATATTGGAGCTGTTCGCCAGACTGCTCGACCGCTTTGCGCCGGCCCTTTCGGTCATCGCCTGCAACACCGCCTCGACGCTGGTGATCGATGCGCTGCGCGATACCTTTCCCGGCCATCCCTTCGTCGGCACGGTGCCGGCGGTCAAGCCGGCGGCCGAGCGCACGCGCTCGGGCCTGGTCTCGGTGTTGGCGACCCCGGGCACGGTAAAGCGCCAGTACACGCGCGACCTGATCGCCAAATGGGCGCAGAAATGCCATGTCCGCCTGGTCGGCAGCGACAGGCTGGCGGGTCTGTCCGAAGCCTACATGCGCGAGGGCTTCGTCGACGAGGAGGCCGTGCGCGCCGAGATCGCACCATGCTTCATCGAGCGTGACGGCATGCGCACCGATATCGTTGTGCTGGCCTGCACGCACTATCCCTTTCTGGTCAATCGCATGCGCAAGACCGCGCCCTGGCCGGTCGACTGGATCGATCCGGCCGAGGCGATCGCACGGCGCGTCCTTTCGCTGCTGCCGCCTATCGATGGGGCGCTGCCGCAAGGCGAGTCCGATATCGCGGTCTTCACCTCGGGCAAGGCGGATTTCGCCGTCAGCCGCCTTATGCAGGGCTTTGGGCTGACCGTGCACTTAGACAGTGGCGATGCCCGCCACTCAAACAGGTTCGAAGACGATGCTGCGTCGATCCGGATCGGCCAGGACCAGCCTTAGCGTCAGGCCGTCGCCCTGTCTGAGGCCCGAGGCCTTTACGGTGGCGACGACAGGCATGTCGGCAAGCTGAACACGCACGCCATGGTCGACGAAGTCGGTGACGACGGCTTTGAAAATCTCCCCCTCGCGTCCCCTGAGCATTATTGCCTCGGCAAGGTCGATGGCTGCGTGGTTGATCTGCGAAGCGCGGCTATCCGCACGTCCCATAGCCTTCGGCAATCTGGCGAATGCGTCGGTGACAGCCTGGGGCACGGGCTGGCCGTTGGCGATAGCCAGCGCGCAGCGCACGACATAGCGATCGGCAAGCCGTCGGAGTGGTGCCGTTGCATGGGCATAGGTCGCGGCCATGGCCTCATGCCATGGGACAACGCCGTCGTGATAGGGTTGATAAGACGCGCCGGGGCTTGCATGGCGGATTTCCAGCATCAGCGCTGCCTGTCGCGAATCGGTCGGATCGAGGGTTCGCTGATAGTCTCGCAAACCGGTGGAGGCCGGCCAGGACAGTCCGAGAGCCTGTGCCGTGTTGCGCAATCTTTGAACCTTGAAAGCATCCGGCCCCGACATCACCCGGAACAAGCCGGTGTGGTGCGCAAGCATGGCATCGGCAATCGCAATGTTGGCGGCCAGCGAAAGTGCTGCGTTGTCCTGCTCGGATTGCAGCAACGGTCTGAACGAAAGCCGGTATGTGCCATCGGCAAGCCTTTCCACCTCCTGCTCGGGTGGGTCGACGCGGGAAGCCCCGCGACGCTGTTCGTTCATTGCCATGCGCAGCGCCATTTCGGCAAAACCGGCCGGAACGTCGGAAGCCTTCACGCTGTCGTAGGCGAGCTTTGCGCGGCTTTGAACGATTGCCCGCTCCGCGCCGTCCAACTTCGTTGCACCGTCCTGCGCAATCCGGACCGTGAAGATAACGGCTGGACGGGGTCCATCCGGCAACAGGCTTGCCGCACCCTCGGCAATCACCGGCGGGTAGAGTCCGGCCTTGCCGTCCGGCAAGTAAAGTGTCTCGCCCCGCGTCCAGGCTTCGAGATCCACCGCGTCGCCGTCCTCGACGAACCAGGCCACGTCGGCAATGGCATAATGCAGCAGAAGATCACTGCTGCTCGCCTCGATCGAGAACGCCTGATCGAGATCGGTGGAGGCAGCCGGATCGAGCGTGACGAAGGGCATCGCCCTTCGATCGGCATGCTGGTCGGGCACGCGTTTGGCCGCCGCCTCCGCCGCGGCAACTACATCAGCCGGAAATCCATCCGGCACGTGTAATTCGGTGCGGATTTTCGCCAGGCCGGTGGAGAGAGCCTGTGAGGGATCGGTCAGGGATTTCATTCAGCCGTCCTACACTGGGGTTCCGGACACGGGAAGGTACCAACGAAAATCGCCAAGGCCGGCCAATCATCTGGCACCGAGCGGACCGGATGGGCCACTGGCGCTGGAACCGCCGCCGAAGCGCGGCGTTTCTCCTGACAGCAAAGGAGAACCGCCATGCCAGCCACCTCGAAAGCCCAGCAGAAGGCCGCCGGCGCCGCACTCTCCGCCAAACGTGGCGAGACCAAAAAAAGCGAGCTCAAAGGCGCTTCCAAGGGCATGTATGAATCGATGAATGAAAAGCAGCTCGAGGAATTCGCCGAGACGAAGCGCAAGGGACTGCCGGAGAAAAAATCCCAGGATTGAGCGCTTCGAGGCAGACTATCTTGGAAATGAAAAAGGGCCAGCGACGTTCGCTGGCCCTTTGGGATTGTTGTGTTGAACAGCCTACCAGCGGTGGCAGCGCCGAATTCTCTCGACAATTACCCTGCGATGACCATGCCGCCACACCACTCTCTTTTTGACGATGATCCGGCAGACCTGTTTGTGGCCATGCCAATGACGCGCCATGGCCGGCTCCGGCGCCACCGCCATCGATCCTGCAAGCACTGCGGCGCCTGCCAGGGTAAGGAAGAACTTCTTCATGCAATTGGGCTCCTCTAGCTCCAGTCCCTTCCTGCTGCCGCTGGCGCAAAACCTCCCGCCACATCCGGCATCGCATCAACGTCGCAAACGCTACATGGTTGTGGTTGGCCACGCTACTCACAAGCTTGACATCGGTTAAATCTCGGTTTAACCAGCCGCCAACGCCGGGCAGCGATGTCCGGTGTTTCTTTTATATACGCAAAGTCAGTCACCCTATCTGTTTCTGGCCTTGTTTGAACTGACGTGTCCCGTGGGTTTTCCGCCGCGTTGCGTGGGAAAACCCTGTCAGGTCTCGAAAACGGAGGCCAGAGGAGGGCGCGTTTCCTTCACCCGGACCATGAGGTGCCGGGTGTGCTGTTTTGAAAAGGGAATGCGATGAGCAAGCGCGAATCCGCGAAATACAAGATCGACCGCCGTCTCGGCGAAAATATCTGGGGCCGCCCGAAGTCCCCGGTCAACAAGCGTGAATACGGCCCCGGCCAGCATGGCCAGCGCCGCAAGGGCAAGCTTTCCGATTTCGGACTGCAGCTGCGCGCCAAGCAGAAGCTGAAGGGTCACTATGGCGACGTTTCGGAAAAGCAGTTCCGCAAGGTCTATGAAGAGGCCGACCGCCGCAAGGGCGACACCTCGGAGAACCTGATCGGCCTGCTCGAATCGCGTCTCGATGCGGTTGTCTACCGCTCCAAGTTCGTGCCGACCATCTTCGCCGCCCGTCAGTTCGTCAACCACGGCCACGTCAACGTCAACGGCAAGCGCGTCAACATTGGCTCGTACCGCTGCAAGCCGGGCGATGTCATCGAAGTGCGCGAAAAGTCGAAGCAGCTGGTCATCGTCCTGGAGTCGGTCGGGCTCGCCGAGCGCGACGTGCCGGACTACATCGAAGCCGATCACAACAAGATGGTCGCGACCTTCTCGCGCATCCCGGGCCTCGCCGACGTTCCGTTCGCCGTGCAGATGGAACCGAACCTGGTCGTCGAATTCTACTCGCGCTAAGCGAACGCTTTTCTACGATATCGGAAAAGGCCGCCTTCGAGGCGGCCTTCAGACTGCTGACAAACCCCCGTCGAATTTCGGCGGGGTTTTGTTTTATGGGACTGAATGGATTTGCGATTTTGGTGTCAGGATAATTTGACAGGATGGCGCAGGAGGCACACCGGGTGGTTCTTG
>NZ_JAPYKP010000250.1:0-4020 GCF_037179725.1 Mesorhizobium sp. Cs1321R2N1
CATCCTTGCCAGGGCTTGGCTCAGAATCCTCTGGCGCGCCTGGCAGGACGGTACCCTCTACAATCCAGACAGACACCCCGCCGCAGCTGCCTTGCTCGCCAAAGGTTGACACAGGAAGTCTCATGCCTCGCGCTTCACATAGAGGTGGAAGCCGCCATAGATGGCGGAGCGGTCGCGGGCCGAGAATTCGCGCGATGCTTGGTTCTGATAGTCCCACTGATCGAGCAGCGAGGTCGAGACGCGCCCCGGCAGCAGACTGGGCTCAGCGGCGGTGCGGAAGATGACGCGGGCCCCGGCGGAGGCCGTGCGGGTGATCTCCAACCACAGCGCGTTGAGCTGGTCGTCAGTCATCCAGTCCTGTGCGTCGAGCAGGATGAAGCGGTCGACGGCGCCGGCATCCTTGCCGGCGAGGAATTCGATCAGGTTGGCATGGTGGATGGCGACGCGGTCGATATTGCCGCGGATGGTCTCGTAGTTGCGCTTTTCCAGATAGGCGGGCAAGGCGGCCTCGCCGGGCTCGGGATAGCGGCGGGCGAAAGCCTGCCAAGCGAAGTAGTTGTTTTCCAAGGGGAAATCGCAGGCGAGCTTTTCCAGCCGGGCCTTCAGCACGCTGGCCATGGTGCCGTCGCCGGAGGTGATCAGCGAGTCATACTGCGCCGGAGGGATGCCGAGGCCGAACAGCGAGGCTTTTCGCGACGTCGCCCATTTCAGAAGCTTCTTGTCGAAGACCGGCGCCAGCTCCTCGTTGAAGAAGCGGCGCTGTTCGCCGATGTTCCTGGCTTCCATCATGCGGGCCGGGTTGACGCCGAAGAATTTCGCCGTGCGGTGACCCATGGCGATGAACAGGCCGAGCAGGCCGGTCTGGTAGAAATTGCGGTCGAAAACGCCAATGCGCCTGTTGCCACGCCAGTTGCGGCGCTCCCAGTAGTGGCGGCTGACAGGATCGAGATGCGGGGCGATGAAGCGGTCGTAGGCTTCGGAATTGTGGCTCGTGTCCGCCGCACCGAAGAAACGGAACAGGTCGCCTTGCGAAGGCAGATGGCGAACCGCCTCCAGCTTCATGCGGTTCAGCGCGATGTGGGCCGCGTTGAGATCGACGGCGTCGATCTGTGCCGGCGAGCGGGTGAGATAGGCGAGGATGTTGCAGCCGCCCGAGGCGATGGTGACGACGCGGTGGCCCTGGCCAAGCTGCATCGCGTCCATGTCGACGTCGGGGTCTTCCCAGATCTGCGGATAGACGAGGCCGGAAAACAGGAAGGCGAACAGCCGCTCGGAGATGCCGGCTTTCGAAAGCGGGCGGTTCTGGTAAACGGCCTTTCCAACTTCCTTGCCGCGGCGAAAAACCAGATCTGCGGAGACGTCCGTCATGGCAAAGTGATTCCCCATTTGCTTTGGCGCAAGCGGGTAACGCAGGGTCATGACAGGCCGGTGACAGCCTGTTGACGCCTTCTTTACAGCCTACCAAACCCGCCCGGCGTCGGCGTGGTCACGATGACGGCCTCACCGGCGTCGAGCACGGTCAGGTCGCAAGCCTTCAGCACGTCGACCGTGCCGTCGTTGCGGCGCACCTTGGTCGAGCCGACCTCGCCGTCGCCGCCGCCGTCTAACCCTTGCGGCGGGCGGTTGCGGTGCGAGGACAGGATCGCGCATTCCATCTTCTCGAGGAAGCGAATGGTGCGTTTGGTGCCGTCGCCGGCGTTCCATTTGCCCTTGCCGCCGGATCCCTGGCGGATGTGAAAATCCTCCAGCACCACGGGAAAGCGCAGTTCCAGCACCTCCGGGTCGGTGAGGCGCGAATTGGTCATGTGGGTGTGGACGCCGGAGGTGCCGGCAAAGCCGCGGCCGGAGTTCATATGGCCGGCCGGCGAGCCGGAGCAGATCGTCTCGTAATACTGATACTGCTTGTTGCCGAAAGTCAGGTTGTTCATCGTGCCCTGCGCGTTGGCAATCGCGCCCATGGCGCCGAACAGCGCGTTGGTGACATGCTGGGAGGTCTCGACATTGCCGGCGACGACGGCGGCAGGATAGGTGGGCTTGAGCATGCAGCCGTCGGGAATGACGATATTGATCGGCCTGAGGCATCCCGCATTCATCGGGATCATGTCCTCGACCATGACGCGGAACGCATAGAGGACCGCAGCGCGGGCAACTGGCTCGGGCGCGTTGAAATTGTTCTTCTCGACCTTCGACGTGCCGGTGAAGTCGACGGTCGCCTCGCGCTTTTGCCGGTCGACGGTGATCTTCACCTTGATGACCTGGCCGGTGTCGGTCGGATATTCATATTCCGACGTGTCCGGCAGCCGCTCCAGCACGCGGCGCACGCTCTCGGCCGCGTTGTCCTGCACATGGCCCATATAGGCTTCGACGACGTCGAGGCCGAAATGCCCCACCATCTTGCGAAGTTCCGCCACGCCTTTCTCGTTGGCGGCGATCTGTGCCTTCAGATCGGCGATGTTCTGGTGCGGGTTGCGGGCTGGGTAGCGGTGGTCCGTGAGCAGCGTGTGCAGCTCCTTTTCGCGGAATTTTCCGCGGTCGACGATGCGGAAATTATCGAACAGCACGCCTTCCTCGTCGACCGTGGTGGCGAGCGGCGTCATCGAGCCCGGCGCGGTGCCGCCAATGTCGGCATGATGCCCGCGCGAGGCCGCCCAGAAGAGGATGCTTTTCCGGGCATCGTCGAAGACCGGCGTCACCACGGTGATGTCGGGCAGATGCGTGCCGCCATTATAGGGGGCGTTCAAGGCAAAGACGTCGCCGGGATGAATGTCGCCGGAGTTCAGCCGGATGATGGTTTCGACTGAACGGTCCATGGAGCCGAGATGCACCGGCATGTGCGGCGCATTGGCGACCAGCGCCCCGGTGTGGTCGAAGACGGCGCAGGAAAAATCGAGCCTTTCCTTGATGTTGACGGAGTAGGCGGTGTTCTGCAGCGTCACGCCCATTTGTTCTGCGATGGACATGAAGAGATTGTTGAAGACTTCGAGCATCACCGGATCGGCCTCGGTGCCAAGGGCAGCGGCGCGCGCTTTCTTTTCCGTACGGCGTATGACAACGTGATTGAGGTTGGTGATTTCGGCTTGCCAGCCCGGCTCGACGACGATGGTCTGGTTCGGCTCGATGATCAAGGCGGGCCCGGCGACCAGATTGGTCGGTCCGAGAGTCTCGCGACGGTAGACGCCAGCTTCATGCCACCGGCCTTCCGTGTAGATGCGCCTGGTCTCGGAAGTGGCTGACTTGACAGTTGCAGGTCCGGTAGGCGCATAGGCCTCGGCGCTGGTCTGGCCGGTTTCGGTGCCTTCGACGCCGACGGTCTCGACGATCATTGGCTTGTCGTCATAGACAAAGCCGAATTGTGCCTTGTGGGCGATTTCGAAATCGCGCCTGGCCTGGAAGATCGAGTCTGCCTCGAAATTCACCGGCAGTGCCGTGTCGGTGCCGTCATAGCGAATGTGCAGTACGGGCCTGGTGGAAACCGAGCCCTCGGCGATACCTTGCGCCGCCAACTCCGCGATCACTGCCTTTTTCAAGGTGGCGATGAGGCCGCCGATTTCTGTTCTGGATTCCTCGGCGAGAGGCTTCAGCAGCGCCTGCTGGCGCGAGGCAAAGACCGAGGCCAGGCCGATCCCATAGGCTGAAAGCAGGCCGGAGAAAGGATGGATCAGCACCGCCTCCATGCCGAGCGCGTCGGCGACCAGGCAGGCGTGCTGTCCGCCGGCGCCGCCGAAACAGTTCAGGAGATATTCGGTGACGTCGTAGCCGCGCTGCACCGAAATTTTCTTGATCGCATTGGCCATGTTCTCGACCGCGATGGTGACGAAGCCTTCGGCGACCGCTTCCGGCGAGCGGCCGTCACCGATCCCGGCGGCGAGAGCCGTGAATTTCGCGCGCACGGTTTCCGCGTCGAGCGGCGCGTCCTGGCCAGGGCCGAAGATCGACGGGAAGAAATCGGGCCGCAGCTTGCCCAGCATGACGTTGGCATCGGTGACGGCCAGCGGACCGCCGCGCCGGTAGGCGGCGGGG
>NZ_JAPYKP010000251.1:0-3896 GCF_037179725.1 Mesorhizobium sp. Cs1321R2N1
CAGCTCAACCAGCTCGGCGCGCAATTCCTGCGCGCGACCAGGACCGCCGCCGCTTACAAGCTCTATGCGTTGGCCGGCCAGTCCGTGCCCAAGCCCGGCCTGATCCGCGTCGCCGATGGCGGCATGCGGATCGACGTCGAGGTCTGGCGGCTTGGGCCTGAGGCTTTCGGCCGTTTCGTCGCCGCTATTCCGGCTCCGCTCGGCATCGGCACGGTCGAACTCGACGACGGCACCCCCGCCAAGGGTTTTCTGGTCGAAAGCGCGGGCTTGGACGGTGCCTTCGACATCTCCTCATTCGGCGGCTGGCGCCGCTTTGTCGCACGCGGCAATAGTTGAATGAGCGACCCGAGACATAGGTGACGTATCGTACCGGACACATGGGTGACGACGCAACGAGTGACGACACCGATTTGGGCAGATAGCAAGACGTCGATAGTCCTCTGCGCAACGTGTTGCGGCGTACGACGAAGCCCGGAGACGAACGGCTTCTCGGCGTCTTCATCTGACCCTGCGTCGAACGCGGTCGGCCTGAGAGATACCTCCTTGGCCGGCAATTTGCTATTGTCCTCGTTCGCAGCACAATAAGTAGGCTGCGTAAGATGGGCGCGAATGTTTACAGAAATTCTCGATGCGCTTTATGAAGCTGCGTTCATAGCGGAAAAGTGGCCCGCTGTTCTCGGGCAGATCACCAATGTGTCGGCATCAAAAGGCGGTGCGCTCTTTGTATTCGCGGATGGCATGCCGATTCGGGGAAAGGCCGTGGCACAGCTGCAGGATTTGATGGACGAGTTCCTTGAGGACGAAAGCTTGCGCTTGTCCACAGCCGCTGCGCGTATGGGGGCCGTTCGTCCGGCAAGCTTCGTGGATGTAGACAGATTCATGACGGCCGACGAGGTGCGGGATGATCCTATGCGCATTCGGCTGCGCGAGCGTGGCCTGGGCGTGAATGCTTGCGCGGCTATTGCCATGCCCACAGGTGAGATCGCGATATTTGTTTTCCAGCGCGGGCTCGACGAAGGAGGCTACGAAGAGCAGCAGCTTGAAGTCCTCGACAGGATCCGACCCGACATGGCGCGCGCCACGCTCGCGGCAGCCCGGCTTGGTCTTGTGCAGGCGCGCGGCGCCGTCGACGCGTTAGCCAGGATCGGGCTTCCGGCCGCTGTTCTCGCCGCCAACGGGCGGGTTCGGGTGACCAACAGCCTATTCGACCGCGAGAAGTCGCTTTTTCTGCCGACGGCATTCGGCGGCGTCGCCCTCGCCAACACTGAGAGCAACCGTCTGTTCCAGGCCGCGCTGCAGGCGATGCGTGGCGAACTGCCCCCGCGATCTATCCCTGTGCGGGGCACACCGCCGGCGGTGGTGCATGTCCTTCCGCTCAAACGGAGCGCGCATGACCTTTTCGACGGAGGTGATCTGCTTGTCGTGGCGACGGCGATCTCGGCAAGCGCTCTCGTCCCGTCCCCGACCATCTTGACCGGGCTGTTCGACCTGACACCTGCCGAGGTAAATCTTGTGATCGCGTTGGCCAAGGGACATAGCCTCAAGGCGGCGGCAGCCGAAGCCGGGCTGCAATTCTCAACCGTGCGCACTTACCTCAACCGCGTTTTTCGCAAGACCGGTACAAACCAGCAAAGCCAGCTGGTTGCCCTCCTGAAGTCGGCGCACCCGCTCCCGCGCTGACGAGCCTTCCAGAGGGGGCCCCTTCCTTCGAACGCAGTCCGCCGCTTTCCATCATCATATGATGATAGGCGACGCCCGGTTTTCGCGGCAATTTCTCCTGCGACGCTTGGTGCTGTCCCGCAGACGAGAGCGACGCCGCAATTCGTCCACCAAAGCAAGGCCCGTCGGCAAGGGGGAGTGACGATGCTGGGAAGCGTTGTCCGCGGTTCACAATCCGCTGAGAGCCTGCTGAAGCGGGACGACAATCATCGTGCTTGGCGTCGAGCTAATGACCATCCTTGTGACCTGCAAGAGGATCCCAAGCACGCCGGCATATTCGAGCAGGCGATCCCCCCTGTGTCGTCACGCCGAAACGCGCAGCAGATTGGGATCGAACATGGCCAAGTCATGGCGCCAATATCCGGCATACAATCATTCAATTTCCCCAATCAGATCACGGCCCCAGCAATGGGAGCAGCGCTACAGCTGCTTTCGGCCGAATGTCTCCGTTGCGTTGGCGGTTCCGGTCTGCGGTTTGTCGGCGCCGCAGTCCACCAATCCCGTTTGCCTCGAGGTATAAGACGATGAGAACCATGGCCAGCGCGAAGGGGATCGGCTCCATCGCCGTGCTGCTGATCATAGGCGGTCTGGGCATCGCGCTGCCTGTACGGGCGGCCGATGTCGAAGGTAGTTCCGATCACCCGCTGGTCGGGCGCTACGACGGCTCCGAGATCGTCGGTTACAAGACGACGGAATTCGACGAGGCAAACCTCGTCGAAGCTCCCTTTTCGCCGACGAGCACCAATGGCGGCACTGGCTTCAAGACGGTCGAAGGCCACATCACGCTCATCTACTACACACTGCCACAAGGCCGTTCGACGCTCGAGGTGCTCCGCAACTACGAGGAAGGCCTGAAGGCGAAGGGCTTCTCGGAGGTCTTCACCTGCGCCACCAAGAATGGCTCCTGCTTCGAATCCGGCCAGCCCGAAGGTGGATATCTTCTCGGCCAGGCCGTGGGCGATCCGCTCACCGTTCCCAAGCTTGCGGATGACTACGTTCAGAACTGGTTCCAGGAAGGCGGACGCTACCTCCTCGCCCGGCTCGACCGCCAGGAGGGAGCGGTCTACGCGGCTCTCTATCTTGGTGAAAGCAGCAGCGGCAACGTCGCCGTCGTCCGGGTCGTCGAGACCAAGGAGATGGAGACCGGCAAGATCCGGGTGGTCACCGCGAAGGAGATCGGGACGGCACTCTCCGACACCGGAAAGATTGCGGTCTATGGGATATTGTTCGACTTCGACAAGGACGTCATCAAGCCTGAGTCCAAGCGGGCGCTCGACGAGATCGCGCAGCTACTGACGTCGGAGCCGGACCTGAAGCTGCGCGTCGTCGGCCACACCGACAGCCAGGGCGGCGCAGACTACAATCTCGATCTGTCCCGGCGGCGCGCTGCCAACGTCGTTGCGGCGCTTGTCTCCCAATACGGCATCGCCGCCGATCGCCTCGCCTCTGATGGCGCCGGCATGACGCAACCGGTCGCATCCAATGACACCGAAGAAGGGCGTGCCAAGAACCGCCGCGTCGAACTACAGCGGGACGACCTGGGCGGTGGTGCTTCTGGCGGTAGCGGCGGCGCCGCGGCCAAGTCAAGCAACGCCGGTTAGGCAGGACAAGGCACGTGACAGTAAGCGAGAAGGACCGTCAAATGGCTGCCAAAGAATGCCGGACTGGGGCCGGCGGGTTCCGGCTCCTTCTCCTTTGCATAGCTACCCTGCTTATCTTGGAGTCGCCGGCTTTAGCTGCTTCGAATGTCGACTTCGTGCCCGCGGCAGGCACAAGCAGCGGCAACAAGCACAAGACGCTCAGACCGGCCGGCGGCGATGAGGCCGGGGGAGGCGGCACGCCTCAAACGCCGGCGGATATGGGCGACATGCCGCCGATGCAGCAGGCGGATGGCACCTGCGGCGATGGCAATGCAATGGCGACGGTGGTCATCAACCAGCCGGGCCTCGACAAGCTCAACGTGCGCAGCGGTCCCGGTGGCCAGGTGGTCGGCACAGTGCCGGAAGGCGGCACCGTGTCAGTGGTCGGCCCGTGCGGTGCGATCAGCGGGGCGGCGGGCTTCGCCAAGCCGAAGACGCAGCAAGGCGGCGGTGCCGGAGGTTGGTGCCAGATCAGCGCGCCGGTGCACGGTTGCGTGTCGTCCCAGTTTCTTGCGTTCGGTGGCGACACCGGCCTGT
>NZ_JAPYKP010000252.1:0-3850 GCF_037179725.1 Mesorhizobium sp. Cs1321R2N1
GTGGCGACGCCGGCGACGGTCTTGGCCATGCTGTCGCCGATCGTGTCCTCGAGGAATTCACGGACCTCGCGGCCGCGTTCACCGATCAGCGCCACGACGACCGTGTCGAACGCGTCGGCGCCGGCGAGCATGGCAAGCAGCGTCGACTTGCCGACGCCAGAGCCGGCGAAGACACCCATGCGCTGGCCGAAACAGAGCGGCGTGAAGATGTCGATGACCTTGACGCCGGTCATGAAGGCGGTGCCGACACGCTGCCGCGCCATGGCGCCGGGCGTCGCGGCGGTCGCCGACATGTCGTCGCCCCTGATGAGAGGCGGACCACCATCGATCGCCCGGGTGAGCGCGTCGATGGCGCGGCCGCGCCACGAGGCATGC
This sequence comes from Mesorhizobium sp. Cs1321R2N1, assembly GCF_037179725.1. Taxonomy (NCBI): domain Bacteria; kingdom Pseudomonadati; phylum Pseudomonadota; class Alphaproteobacteria; order Hyphomicrobiales; family Phyllobacteriaceae; genus Mesorhizobium; species Mesorhizobium sp. Cs1321R2N1. The sequence continues at coordinate 376 of NZ_JAPYKP010000252.1, forward strand.
GGCGCCACCGCGAGCGGACCCCTGCGGAACACGGCATCGCCGATGCCGGCGTCGGCGCTGCGTTCGAAGGGTGCTATCACAACCTCGTCCCGGCTGATCTTGACAATCTCGCCGCGGCGCGCGCCGGTCTGGCCGCGCTGCTCGACGATGTCGCCCAGCCTGGTGAAATCGGAAAGGCCGCGCACCTTGTAGTGCGTGGGCGTGACTTCGCTGACGAGGCCGCCGCGCTTGATCAACCCGTCGCCGTTGCCGAAGCGCCTGATAATCCGCTCCAACGCGGCAAGCTTATCCTGCGGCGCCGGCTGGAGCTGTCTTTCGGGTGCGCGGATGGATGGTTGCCCCGACGACATGCTACGACTTCGAGCCGAGCGTCTTTATCGCCTCGTCGGTGGAAGAATCGGTCTGCCGCATCAGCGCGGCGGTGTTCTCGAAGGCTCGCTGAACCATGATCAGCCGGGTCATTTCCAGCACCGGATTGACGTTGGATTCCTCGACGAAACCTTGCGCTATCCCGACATCGGAACGGTCGGTGACTGGTTCGGGCGTGCGTGCGGGCACAATGCCGGAATTGCCGTAGCGAACGAAATTCTGGCCCGGATCGAAATTGTAGAGGCCGATCGAGCCGACGAGCTGTTCGTTCTGGCGCAGCGAGCCGTCGGCGCCGGCCTTGGGCGGGCCGTTGCGAGGATCGAGCTGGATCGGCGCCCCGCCGGCGTCGAGCACCGGGTGGCCCTCGACCGACATCAGCTCGCCATTCTCGTTCATGGAGAAGCGGCCGTCGCGGGTCATGACGGTGCCTGCCGGCGTGTCGATGGCGAACCAGGCGTCGCCCTGGATGGCGAAATCGAACGGGTTGCCGGTTTCCGTCATGGCACCGTGAGCCCCCGACAGATAGGTCTTGCCGGAGGAAGCGAACGATACCGACTTCTGCCCTGCACCCGACACCACGTCCTCGAACTTCACGCCGGTGGCGCGAAAGCCGACGGTGCTGGCGTTGGCGACATTGTCGGCGATCGTATCGAGCCGGCGCTCGAGGGCCATCTGAGCGGAGAGGGCGACATAGAGACTGTCTCGCATGATCAGAACTTCAGTTTCTGCATGGCCATCATCAGGTCGGTGGAGATGCCCGATGTGACCGGTTTGGCGAAGAGCACGCTGATCGATGTCACGGCCGTCGAGGTCGGATTGTTGATCTCGTACATACTGGTGAAGCGGGTCAGGAATTTGTTGAGTTTCACGGGATCCGTGAAATCCGAGATGTCGAGCTTCTGCTCGAACAGTTGCGCCTGCTTGTCGATGTCGGCGGTGGCGAAGGAATCGGGCAGCCCCAACGCGGTTCGCACCACGCTGGCCAGCGCGGTGTCGGCCAGCACGTCGTACCAACTGGTGATGTCAGGAGCCTTGCGCTGGAAATAGAGCGCCAGCCGCACACCCTCATTGGTTTGGCCGGCATCTTCCTCCAGCGTCTGGCGCATGTACTTGTCGACAGTCGGTTGCTGCGCCGGATTGATGGTGGTGGCGTTCTCGCCGTACTGCTCGAAGTTGAAAGCCGAGGCCAGTGCCGCGTAAGCCGGATTCGTCTGCTTGTTGGCGGCGCTGTCGGGATCGCGCACGCCGCCTTGCAGGACCTGCTTGATGAGGTCCTTGTCCTCGGTCGCCGAATCGAGACCGAACGCCGCTAGGGCATAGGTGTAAACGCGGCTGTTGCCCATCAGGTCGTCGACGGACTTCACCTTGGTGATGTTGGCGAGATAATACGTCGTCTCGCCCTTCACATAGTCTGAATTCGGATCGAGGCCTGCGATTTGCGCCTGCGTGGCATAATTCTTCGTCACCAGCTGCTGGGCCTTGTTGTAGATCGTCGCATCGGCGCCGTTGGCAGCGAAGTTGAAGGCGCTGACGAAGGCGGCGTAGCGCTTGTCGGTCAGCTTGTTCGCGAAACTGTCGGGATTGGTGACGCCTTCCTTGAGCGCCTTGACCATGAACGCCTTGGCGTAGTCCATGTTCTCCAGCCCGTAGGCCTTCATGGCATATTTGAACAAGCGGTCGTTCTTGACGAAATCGTCGATCGATTTCACCTTGGTGATGTTGGCGAGGTAATATTGGGTATCGCGATCGACCGTCGGCTGCTGCTCGATGCGGTCGATCGACTTGTTGATGTCTCTGGTGATCAACTGGTAGCTGGTATAGGTACTGAGCAAGGACGCGCCTCCGGCCGAAGCTATGCCAACACAATAAGCTCACTTCCTTGCGCGAAACTGAATCGCCAACTTTCGATTCCATGGCGGCTCCGATTCAAGCCTCACACAAGGCACGGGGGCTATCCCTTCTCCGACGTGAAATGCGGAAGGACCGGTCGTGGGCATTCTGATTGGACTTGTGGTGACGCTTGGCTGCGTCCTTGGCGGCTTCATGGCCATGGGCGGGCATCTGCACGTGCTGGTGCAGCCATGGGAAGCCGTGGTCATCTGCGGTGCCGCGCTCGGCACTTTCCTGGTCGCCAATCCGATGAAGACGGTCAAGGATACCGGCAAAGGCATACTGGAGGCCTTCAAACAGGCTGTGCCGAAGGAGCAGGACTATCTGGAAACCCTTGGCGTGCTGCACAGCCTGATGCGCGAGCTGCGCGCCAAGTCGCGCAGCGAGGTCGAGGCGCATATCGACAATCCGGAGGAATCGGCGATCTTCCAGGCCTTTCCGACCGTACTCAAGAACCACGATTTGATGAATTTCATCTGCGACTACTGCCGCATCATCATCATCGGCAACGCCCGCTCACATGAAATCGAGGCGCTGATGGACGAGGAAATCCAGACCATCAAGTCCGACAAGATGAAGGCCTATCACGCGCTGGTCGCGGTTGGCGACGGCCTGCCGGCGCTCGGCATCGTCGCCGCCGTGCTCGGCGTGGTCAAGGCGATGGGCGCCCTCGACCAGTCGCCGGAAATCCTCGGCGGCCTGATCGGCGCGGCGCTGGTCGGCACTTTCCTCGGCATCTTCCTGTCCTACGCGGTGGTCGGACCTGTCGCCACCAAGATCAAGACGGTGCGCGAGAAGAAGAACCGCCTCTACATCATCGTCAAGCAGACGCTGCTCGCCTACATGAACGGCGCGCTGCCGCAGGTGGCGATCGAGTTCGGCCGCAAGACCATCTCCTCCTATGAGCGGCCGAGCATCGACGCCGTCGAACAGAGCACGATGAACACCGGCAGCGCCGAGAAGAAGGCCGCCTGAGCGATGCGCGACAGACCGGTGCCAAAACTGTCATGACGAGTCCGGGCAGCCCCTCGCAAGCGCGCTCATTGATCATCGAGCGCCTGGTTGGCGACAGCGGCGAGGCCGATCAGGTCATCGACGCCGGACGCGCCATGGCCGAACGCGCCGTACCGCTGCTGCAGAAGGCGCTCTCGAGCGAACTCGGCGCTCCCGTAAGCGTCGACCTCAGGGCCGTCGAGGTCAGCCGCGTTCCGGAGGC
>NZ_JAPYKP010000253.1:0-3837 GCF_037179725.1 Mesorhizobium sp. Cs1321R2N1
GAGCCGCTGCTGCTCGACAGCGTCGCTGCGGTGGTGATCGGCGGCGCCAGCCTGTTCGGCGGCTCCGGCACGATCCTGGGCACGGTCGCCGGCGCGCTGGTGATCGCGGTCATCCAGTACGGGCTGGTCTTCGTCAATGTCGAGCCGTTCTGGCAGTTCATCGCCGTCGGCGTCGTCATCATCATTTCCGTGCTCATAGACCAGGCGCAGCGCCGGTTCAGTGGAGGCCGCCAGGATGAATAACACCAACGCGAACACCCCCTTGCTCGAAGTCCGCAACCTGTCCAAGCATTTCGGCGCCGTGCGTGCGCTCAGCGATTTCTCCATGGCCGTGCGGCCGGGCGAAGTGGTGGCGCTTGCCGGCGACAATGGCGCCGGCAAGACGACGCTGATCAAGGCGATCTCGGGCGTGTTCCAGCCGACAGGCGGCGAAATCCTGCTCGGTGGCCAACCGGTGGCATTCGCGACGCCGCAGGAGGCGCGCGAAAAAGGCATCGAGACGATCTATCAGGATCTGGCCCTGGCCGACAATCTATCGATCGGCGCCAACATCTTCCTTGGCCGCGAACCGATGCGCAAGGCGTTCGGCTTTCTGCCGGTGCTCGACCGCAAGGCGATGGCCGACGCCGCCAGGGAGACGATGAAGCGGCTGGATTTCCACGTCAGCCGGATGAACGCCCCGGTCAGCAATTTCTCCGGCGGCCAGCGCCAGGCCGTCGCGATCGGCCGCGCCGTCTACTGGGACGCGCAGATCCTCATCATGGACGAACCGACGGCGGCATTGGGTGTGCCGGAGCAGCGCAAGGTGATTTCGCTGATCCACCAGCTCAAGGCGCAAGGACGCGGCGTGATCTTCATCTCGCATAATCTGCAGGATATCTTTGCGGTCTCGGACCGGATCGTCGTGCTGCGGCGGGGCGTCCAGGCCGGCGAGCGCAAGATTTCCGAGACCAACCATGATGAGGTCGTCAGGCTAATGGTCGGCGGCTAACGTGTGTCGATGTTCAGGTGATGCTCCGGTTCTCGGCATCAGCCGCTTTGGGCTCAGCCAGAACTAAACCTCAACGCATTCTTAGGACGATAAATTGCTTAGCCGGCATCGCGATTGGTTAGTACGATGTGGCAGCAGCCGGAGCCGCGGCCCGGCGCCCAGGTGATGTTGTCGAAGCGCACGCCGGTCGCCTCGAACAGCCCGCGGTCGAAGGCGCCGGCGATGCGGCAGAGGGTCGCGAGCTTGTCGTCGCCGACACCAGCCTCGACCCAGGCATCCTTCAGCGGGCAGCGCTTGACCTTGAAAGCGATGCGGTCATCGCCGCGTTCGATATCGGTCGGGTACATCAGGCCGCCATCCGGGCTGACAGCCAGAAACGCCTCGCCGATTGCTGGCGCATCGTTGGGGCCGAAGGCGGCAAAAGCGGCCGCTGCAACCTCCCTACCACGCTGTTCGATGGCGCGGATCATGATCGCCTCGGCCTTTTCGGCGCCCAGTTCCTCGGTCAATTCGTCGAGAAACAGGCGATAGAGATCGGCGCGGTTGCGGAAGGCGGAATCGAGCTCGCGCGACAGTTTCTCTGCTCTGGCTTCGGGATCGGTCATGATGCGTCCTGTGTGGTCCTGTGTAATCTCGGGGCGGCTGCCACCAGCGCCTGGCCGATGGCCGATTGCGGTGCACCGATGACGGTTCGGGCATCACCGTTCTCGGCGATCCGGCCGGCATCGAGAAGGATGACACGGTGGGCGACCGCACGGACGACGCCGAGATCATGCGAAATGAAGAGATAGGCGATCCGTTCCTCGCGCTGCAGGTCGAGCAGCAGATTGAGGATCTGGCCGCGCACCGAGACATCGAGCGCCGATACCGCTTCGTCAAGCACGATCAGCGACGGTTTGGTGGCGATGGCGCGGGCAATCGCCACGCGCTGCCGCTGTCCGCCGGAGATTTCGTGGATGGCGCGGGGCGCAAGATCGGCCGCCAGGCCGACCCGTTCCAGCAGGGCAGCGATGCGGCGCGGGCGCTCGGAGCGTGAGGCGACGCCGTGGATGCGCAAGGGGTCGTCGAGGACGCGCGCCACCGTGGCGCGCGGATTGAAGGCGGCGAGCGGATCCTGGAACACCATCTGCAGGCGGGCGCGGCGCGCACGCAAGGTCGCGCCGCGCAAGGCAAGGAAATTATCGCCTTCGAATTCGATGCGTCCGCCATCCGGCTCGATCAGTCGCAGCACCAGCCGCGCGATTGTCGACTTGCCGCTGCCGGAAGGGCCTGCCAGCGCCAGCGTTTCGCCTGGCTCGATATGGAAGGAGACATCGTCCACCGCGGCGAGGGTCTTGCCGCCGCGACTATAGCGTTTGGTGAGATTGGATACCGTCAGCAGGTTCATGGATTCAGCCGCTTCGGTTCAGCAAGGGCTCGGCGTCGAGGCCGATATGGGCGTCGAGCAGCGCGCGTGTATAGGCTTGCGCCGGTGCGTTGACGATTTGCCCGGTGCCGCCGATTTCGATCAGTTCGCCATGATGAAATACGGCGATGCGTTCGGCAAGCTCGGCGGCGAGCGCAATGTCATGGCTGATAAACAGCAGCGTCATGCCGTCCTCGGCCACCAGCCGTCGGATCAGCGCGACGATCTCGGCCTGCACGATGGTGTCGAGCGCGCTGGTCGCCTCGTCGGCGATCAGCAGTTTCGGCCCGGCGGCAATCGCGGCGGCAATGGCCACGCGCTGCTTTTGACCGCCGGAGAGTTGGTGCGGGAAGGCGTGAATGGTGGAGTCCGGGTCGGGCAGGTGGACGCGTTCGAGCAGTGTCTCTGCCCTGGCATAAGATGCTGGCCAGCCGAGACCAAGATGGGTGCGCACCACTTCCGCGATTTGTTTGCCGACGGTCATCACCGGGTCGAGGCTGGCTGATGGGTCCTGGAAGACGAAGCCGATGTCGCGGCCGCCGAGGAGGGTATGGTTTGGCACGGAGGCAGACTTTTGCCCCCTGCGCCCTGCGAGGCCCCCCTCCGGCAGGACAGAGGGGGGCGTCTTGGCACCCAACGATGAAAGGGAGAACCACTCGATGCTCCCTTCTGCCCTGGCGGACTGCGGCAACAACCCCGCCATCGCCAGCGCCAGCGTGCTCTTGCCCGAACCACTCTCGCCGATGATCGCCAGCCGTTCGCCTGCCTGGACATTGAGAGTAATGTTCTTCAGCGCCGCGACCTCGCTGCCATCGCGGCGGTAGGTCACCGTCAGATCGCGGATCGACGCCATCACCGTCACGACAGGCCCCTGCGCACGGCCGTCGTCTCGACGATGCCTTCGCCGGCGAGATAGACGCCCAATACCGTCAGCACCAGCGCAATGCCCGGGACGATCGACAGGAACGGCGCGGTGCGCAGGACAGCGCGCCCTTCCGCGATCATGCCGCCCCAGGTGACGCGGTTGGGATCGCCGAGGCCAAGGAAGGACAGGGCTGCTTCAGTGAGGATCGCGGCGGCGACGATGACCGACGACATCGCCAGCACCGGCGGCAAGGCATTGGGCAGCACTTCGCGAAAGGCGATCTCCAGCGGACTCATGCCGATGACGCGGGCACCGGCGACGTAGTCGCGCTCGCGGATCGACAGCACTTCCGCGCGCGCAATGCGCGCTGGCCCGCTCCAGGTGCCGAGCGCTATCGCCACGACGACGACGCCGAGCGAGGGGCCAACCACGCTGACGAAGGCCAGTGCCAGCAGGAAGCCAGGTACGGTCTGGAACGCGTCGGTGATGCGCATCAGCACTTCGTCGACGAGGCCGCCGGCAAAGCCGGCCAGCGTGCCGACGATCGCGCCGATGACGAGGGCCGCGGCGGCCGCG
>NZ_JAPYKP010000254.1:0-3795 GCF_037179725.1 Mesorhizobium sp. Cs1321R2N1
CGGTGCGCCACCGCCATTGGCAGGCGCGCCGCCACCTTCCGGCGTGCCAGGCGGCGACAGGCTGGGCATTTCCGGCACCTTGTAGTCGATCGTGCCGGAATCGACGGCCGCGCCCTTGTAGCGCATCACCATTTGCGGGAAGGCGATGGTCAGGCCGATCATGATCACCTGGATGCAGACGAACGGCACCGCGCCCCAATAGATCTGGCCCGTCGTCACCGGCGCGATCTGCTTGCCGGTCAGGCGGTCGAGGTAGGGCACGCGCGAGGCGACCGAGCGCAGATAGAACAGCGCGAAACCGAACGGCGGATGCATGAAGCTTGTCTGCATGTTGACGCCCAGAAGCACGCCGAACCAGATCAGGTCGATGCCGAGCTTGTCGGCGGCCGGCGCCAGCAGCGGCACGATGATGAAGGCCAGTTCGAAGAAATCGAGGAAAAAGGCGAGGAAGAAGACGAGCATGTTGACGCCGATCAGGAAGCCGACTTCGCCGCCCGGCAGCGAGGTCAAGAGATGCTCGACCCAGATCTGGCCGTTGACCCCATAGAAGGTCAGCGAGAACACCCGCGCGCCGATCAGGATGAACAGCACGAAGGACGACAGCCGCGTCGTCGAGGCCAGCGCCTGCTTGATCACGTCCATCGACAGCCGGCCCTTCATCGCCGCCATCGCCAGCGCGCCGACCGCGCCCATGGCGCCGCCCTCGGTTGGGGTGGCGATGCCGAGGAAGATGGTGCCGAGCACCAGGAAGATCAGCGCCAGCGGCGGGATCAGCACGATCACGACCTGCTGCGCCAGCCGCGACATCATGTTGATGTTCAGGCCGCGGTCGAGAATCGCGACGACGTAGATGAAGATGACGCCGACCGTCGCGCCGAGAATGTCGGCATTGTCGCCATGAGCGGGCACCAGGTAATGGTAGGCCACATAGGCGATGGCCACAGCCGTTACCAGCGCGATCAGCAAGGACACCACGCCATGGCCGAGTGTCCGCGCCTCCAGCGGCAGGGCCGGCATAGATTTGGGCCGGACGATCGACATGATCACGATGTAGAGCGTGTATAGGCCGGTCAGCACCAGGCCGGGGATCAGGGCGCCGGCATACATGTCGCCCACCGAGCGGCCGAGCTGGTCGGCGAGAACGATCAGCACCAGCGATGGCGGAATGATCTGGGCGAGCGTGCCCGACGCCGCAATGACGCCCGATGCCACCCTGCGGTCATAACCATAGCGCAGCATGATCGGCAGCGAGATCAGCCCCATGGCAATGACGGATGCCGCCACCACGCCGGTGGTCGCCGCCAGCAGCGCGCCGACGAAGATCACCGCGTAGGCGAGGCCGCCGCGGATCGGTCCGAACAACTGGCCGATCGTGTCGAGCAGGTCCTCGGCCATGCCCGATCGCTCGAGCACGATGCCCATGAAGGTGAAGAACGGGATGGCCAGCAGCGTATCGTTCGACATCACCCGGCTGCCGTAGAAATTGTCCGGCAGCGCATAGAGCAGCGGCCAGGCGAGATTGATCGCGCCGCCCGAATAGGGCGTCAAAAGCACGCCGATGAAGAAGAACATCAGGCCGTTGGCGGCGAGCGAAAAGGCGACGGGATAGCCGATCAGCATGAACAGGATCAGCGAGGCGAACATGATCGGCGCCATGTTCTGGGCGATGAACTCCATCACGAACGCACCTCTTCAGCGAGCGCCTTGGCTTCTTCAGCGAGCGCCTTGGCTTCGAGTTCAGCCTGTTCGTGCACGGAAATGAACGGGTTGGGATCGTCAATGATGCCGCGCATGATGGCGATCTTCTTGATGATCTCGGAAATGCCCTGCAGCGCGAGCAGGAAAAAGCCGACCAGCAGGATGACCTTGGCCGGCCACACGATCAGGCCGCCGGCGTTGGTCGACATTTCACCGCTGTGGAACGACAGCGATACGTAGGGCACGAAATAGAACACCATCAGCGTCACGAACGGCATCAGGAAGAAGAGGTGGCCGAAGAGGTCGATCCAGTGCTGCACGCGGCGTGAAAACAGGCCGTAGACGATATCGATGCGGATATGCTCGTTCTGTTTCAGCGTATAGGCGGCGGCCAGCATGAAGGCGGCGCCGAACAGGTACCATTGCAGCTCGAGCCACGCGTTCGACGAGGTGTCGAACACCTTGCGGACGACCGCGTTGGCCGCACTCACCAGGATGGCCAGCAGGATCAGCCAGGATACCGATTTGCCGATGAACTCGTTCATACGATCGATCGTTCTGGATAGAGCGAGAAGCCCTGCCATGCATTCCTCCCTGATGCGGTGACGCGCGATCCCCTTTTTCGTCGCGCCGCCTGGCCCAACCGTATGCAGTGCGTGGTCCGGTTGGTCAACAAGAGGAGGAAGGATGCAGGCCATCTGCCCTTGCGGCACGGTGGAAAACCGCAGCCTGACGATACATCATGCAACCAAAGTCTGATGGGTTCAGACGACCTTGCCGGTGTCCCGGCCGGCGCCGATCAGGATCAGCATGGCCACCAGGAACAGATACATCCAAGCATCGCGCCATTCGACCGGGAAATAGCCGGCCCACAGTGATTCGGCCATGCCGAAAGCGGCCGCGCCCAGCGCGGCCCGTGGCGGCGAGAGATAGCCGCCGACGGCTGTCACGAACAGGATCTTCAGGCCGTAGACCAGGCCGGAACCGAAGCTGACATTGCCGTAATAGAGACTGGCCATGACCCCGGCCAGCGCGGCGCAGAAGCCTCCGAACAGCACGGCGCGCCTAAACACGCCACGCACGTCGACGCCGCACAGGGCGGCGGCCCTGGGGTCGTCGGAGACGGCACGCCAGCACCGGCCGAAGTTTGAGCGGGCAAACGCCCATGTAGCGAGTGCGACCGCCGCCAGGACCACGACGCAGTCGAGCACCTGGATCAGCGTCAGCGTCGCCTTGAAACCGGAGCCTTCGGCGAAAACGATGGGCTCGGCCAGCATCGGCGGCAGCCACAGATCATGCGTGTCGGCCGCGATGCGGCTTGCTTCCGACAGGACGATCAGGATGCCGAGCGTCGTCACCACGATGGCATTGGGCGAGCGGTCGGCCAATGGTTCAAAGACGCTGCGTGACAGGACATGGCTGATGAGCGCGGCATAGAGGAACGCCGCGACGACGCCGAACAGCACCGAAGCCAGCAGTGTGAACCACAGCACCTGGTAGCCGAAGGCGACGCTCAGGATCATTGCCTGGCCGCAGAAGGCAAACAGCGCGCCATAGGCGAGATTGGTGCGGTGCAGGATGCCGTTGGTCAGCACGTAGCCGAAGGCGAGCAGGGCATAGAGCGCGCCCGAATGCAGCCCGTTCAGCACCTGCTGGAAGAAATAGAGCATACTCGACAACACCACAAGCATCCCGCCCAAGAGCGGATCGGACAGGAGCGGATCGGATAAAGGCGATCATACCGTGCGCATCTGAGGTTTGCATCGCCGAATCTAACTTGTCAAATGCGATTTATCGGTTAGGTTTTCGGGAATGACAGTCGCCTGGACCCCACACCGCTTCACCGGCGGCCTGCTTGCGCTCGACACGGCAAACACCGTCGTGCTCCGTGGCGATCCGGCGCGCACGTTCGACCGCTTCGACGATCCGGCCGAAATCGCCCGCTTCGCCGACGCGGCCACCGGCTTTCGCGCCGTTGAGCTTGGCGACAGGCGGCTGGCGGTGTCCTCGCCGGCTGCAATCGCGCCCGTCGTGCTGTCGATCCGCGAGACGACCGACCGGCTGTTTCGAGGCGCGGTCTCGAAGGGCGCTGTCGCC
>NZ_JAPYKP010000255.1:0-3678 GCF_037179725.1 Mesorhizobium sp. Cs1321R2N1
TCTCGACGCAGCGGCGTCAGACGGGCATTCTTGTGGATGTTCATTCGGACCCTCCGATCTGTACTGAAGCCTGGTAACTCCAGTCTCCTCGGTTCGGTCCGAATGGACAACCTCCCGAAAGCTCACATCTAGACGCCAACGACGCCTTCAAGGTTTGGTCAGCGCGTCGACCAGGTGCTCGACGCGGCCGCCATCACGATGCTCGCGGGCATCGAACGCATTCTGCCTGGCTTCGTATTCGGCATAGATGGCGTTGATGCGCCGCCTCGCTTCGATGTGCGTGCCCATGCAGAACCAGTTGTCGGGGCGCTTCAGCCCGACAAGCGCGGTCTCGGTGGCCCGCATCATCCGCGCTGCAATGCGGCCATGCGTATGCTCATGCTTGCGGACGCCGGCCATGAAACGGTCCCAGCGCTCGCGCAGTCTTGTATCTGTTGGCGAGAGCCGCCGTGGGAAAGTGTAGGTTACGTCGAGCGTCCCGTTGGCCTGGCGCAGGCGACAGGTCCCATCCTGGCGGGCGACATCGAGATCCCAGTGCGTGGTGTAGCCGGTTTCGGCGATGGCGCGCGCCATATAGCCATGCTTGGGCCCCAATCGGTCCATCGCCTCGACAAGGGCGGCGCCGGTCCTGCCGGCAACGTCATAGCTGCGGATATGCACGGTGAGCTTTGTGTCGGCCGAAGCGGCCGATGCGCAGACCAGCATGCCGGCTGCGGCAATCGTAATCAGATTCCTCGGGCGCATGTCCGCCTCCTCTCCGGAAGCCATGAGACCATACTCCGAGCGGCGCTTCAACGGGCTTGGTTGAAACGGCCGCCCCTGCGGCGACAGACGAGCTCCGCCGCCGCTCACATACCCTGGTAGACCGGTCCTTCACCGCCCTGCGGCGGCACCCAGTTGATGTTCTGGTTCGGGTCCTTGATGTCGCAGGTCTTGCAGTGGACGCAGTTCTGCGCGTTGATGACGAAGCGCACGTCCTTGGCCTGCGGATCGGCGGCGGCGTTGCCATCCTTGTCCACCCACTCATAGACGCCCGCCGGACAATAGCGCGTGGAAGGCCCGGCGAAAACATCGTGCTCGGACCGTTGCTGCAGCGCCATGTCGCCGACGATGAGGTGCACCGGCTCGTTTTCCTCGTGATTGGTGTTGGACAGGAACACCGAGGAGAGGCGGTCGAAGGTGAGCACGCCATCCGGCTTCGGATAAGCGATCTTCTTGTGCTGGGCGGCAGGCTCGAGCGTGGCATAGTCGGCCTTGCCATGCTTCAGCGTGCCGAAGGGCGAGACGCCGAACAGCGTGTTCAGCCACATATCGAGGCCGCCGAGGCTGACGCCTATGACGGTGCCGAAGCGCGACCATAGCGGCTTGACGTTGCGCACCTTCTTCAGGTCCTTGCCGATGTCGGTCGCGCGCCAGGCCTCTTCGTAGGCGGAAAGCTCGTCATTGGCACGGCCGGCGCCGATCGCCTCGGCGACATGATCGGCCGCCAGCATGCCGGACAGCACGGCATTGTGCGAACCCTTGATGCGCGGCACATTGACGAAGCCCGCCGCGCATCCCATCAGCGCGCCGCCCGGGAACGACAATTTCGGCACCGACTGCCAACCACCCTCCGTTATGGCGCGCGCACCGTAGCCCAGGCGCTTGGCGCCCTCGAACGTGCCTGCGATCGCCGGATGGGTCTTGAAGCGCTGGAATTCCTCGAAGGGCGACAGATAAGGATTTTTGTAATTGAGGTGGAGGACGAAGCCGACAGCCACCTGGTTGTCCTCCAGATGATAGAGGAACGAACCGCCTCCGGTCTTCATGTCGAGCGGCCAGCCGAAGGAATGCTGCACCAGACCGGGCCGATGGTTCTCCGGCTTGACCTGCCAGAGTTCCTTGAGGCCGATGCCGTATTTGCCCGGCTCGCGGCCATCGGAGAGTTTGTATCTGGCGATCAACTGCTTGGCGAGCGAACCGCGCGCGCCCTCGCCGATCAGCACGTACTTGCCCATCAGCGCCATGCCCGGCGCGAAGCCCGGACCGTGCGTGCCGTCCTTCTCGACGCCCATGTCTCCGGTAACGACGCCGGTGACGGCACCTTCTTCATTGTAGAGCAGGCCGGTCGCGGCAAAGCCTGGATAGATCTCGACGCCAAGCGCTTCGGCCTTGCCGGCCAGCCAACGGCAGACGTTCCCCAGCGAGACGATATAGTTGCCGTGGTTGTTCATCAGCGGCGGCATGAGGATGTTGGGCAGGCGGAACGAGCCGGCGGGGCCGAGCACAAGGAAATGGTCCGCCGTGACCGGCGTCTTGAAGGGATGACCATCCTCCTCGCGCCAGCCGGGCAATAGCCGGTCGATGCCGATCGGATCGACGACGGCACCCGATAGGATATGGGCGCCGACCTCGCCGCCCTTTTCCAGCACGACGACCGAGAGCTCGGGATTGACCTGCTTGAGGCGGATGGCCGCGGCAAGGCCGGCCGGTCCGGCACCGACGATGACCACGTCGAATTCCATGCTTTCGCGTTCGATATCGCTCATCAACCCCTCCGCACTGGCTTGCCGCCGTTGGCGTATCTTGCTGGCTCCTGCGCTGCATAGCGCATCAATTGGCGACAGGAAACCGGCGCATACGTGACAATGCGGATTTGGCCAAAAAGTCGCGCATTCCGCGGCAGGCAAGCCGCTTCCGCGCGGCGCGACCCGCCAAACTTGCGTTTTTTATTGTTCGACGGCTTGCTTATCGGCCATACTTCCCGCCATGCGCATTCCCGGGCCAGGCGGCTTCTCTTCGACGCGCTTTCCATCAACGCCCGGCCGGGCCTGCCGGGCGATTACTTTGGCCCTTCTGGCTTTGGCGCCGGGTCATGCCGTCGCCGATGAAGTGAAGGTCTGGTCGACAGGCGCGTACTCATTCTCCGACGAGCTTGGCGGTTTCCGCATCACCGGGGCCTCCGGCATCGGAACCAAGGACGATCCGCTTGTCATCACCGAAGAGCTGAATTCGGCGACACCCGTGACGCTGACCATCCGCACCACAAAGCCGATCCAGACATTCGGCAAGGCGGGTGAGTTCGCCAACGGCATCATGTATATGCGCATAGACGTGCTCAACAACAGCGGCCAGGGCTGGATTGAATTCCAGTTCGAGCTGCAGGAAATACTGGACCAGCCAAGCGTGTTCGGAGACGGGCTTTCGTTCGACCAGCGCAACAAGACACCTGACAATATCTGGTCGAGCAATTTCGCCGATTTCGATCGCGAGTTCGAACCCTATGATCGGCTGCTGTTCAAGAACGGCAAGGTCGATCCGCTGAAGACCGCCCGCTTCGAATTCCTGATGACCGACTATACGCCGCGATGGACCTTCTATCTCGTGCAGGATCCACGCATACCCACTGGCTAGACCGCGACGTCTCCTTGGCAGCGGGATTGCCTGCCGCCACGGCCTTCCCGAGGTTGCAAATTGGCGCCGCCCGGACGATGGTGCGGCCATGACTGCCGCCTCTCCCAACCATCCGGTCGATTTCGCCGATCTGCTCGCCTTCTATGCCAGCGCGGGTGTTGACGAGGCTTTGGAGGATGCGCCGGTAAACCGGTTCGCGGAGGCCGCGCCGAAGCCGGCGGAGCGCATGCCGATGGCGACGCCACGCGAAAGCAGCTCACCAGAGCAGCCGGCCGCGGCTCCGCC
>NZ_JAPYKP010000256.1:0-3657 GCF_037179725.1 Mesorhizobium sp. Cs1321R2N1
GCCGCGCGCTCGATGCCGACATCGAGGATGGCGACGCGGGCCCCTTTGGCGGCAAGCGCGCGAGCGGTCGCCTCGCCGAGGCCGGAGCCGCCGCCGGTCACGATCGCGATCTGGCCGTTGGGGGTCATGCGTCATCCTTCCTGTGAGTATGGGCTTTTCTATGAAAACAGGGACGGATCAGGCCCGGATCGACCGACAAGGTCAAGATCGAGCAGTTCGCCGTCTTGCAGAAACGGCGAACTGCGGAACCCGTTCAACCTTCCGCCCTAGACGTGCTCGGCGACCCTGGCCTGGCTGGCGTGACCGACCTCGCCCATGAGCCTGGCAACCGCGCCCGGCGTGATCTCGTGCGACAAAAGGCGGTCGAGGTCGACAGGCCTCGGCATCGAGATCTGGCCGCGTGGAATGCGCTTGAAGCCGAGCGGCCCGTAATAGGGCTCGTCGCCGACCAGCATCACGGCGGGCGCACCGGCCTTGGCGGCCGCTTCCAGCGCGATTGCCACCAGCCGGCGGCCGATGCCGAGATTCTTGAAGGCGGGCCGCACCGCGAGCGGCCCAAGCATCAGCGCTCGGCCGGCACCGGCCGCAATGCGCGTCATACGCACCGAGGCGACGACGAGATCGCCGTCGACCGCGACAAAGGACAGCGCGCGCTCGTGGCCTCCGGCCTCGCGGATCTTGTAGGCGGCCAGCACGAAACGGCCGGGGCCGAAGGCCTCGTCGTTGATGGCTTCGATTTCAGGATCGTGCGCCGGAGTTTCCGGCAGATACTTCACGTCGGCAAGGCTCATGGTCGTTGCGTTCCGGTAGAGGAGGAAAGGTTGCTGCAAACGGCAGCATTCGCCAGTCAGCGCTTCATCAAGCGCGGGCGCCCTTTCGTCGTCGGTCAAACCGGATCAAGGCAAAGTCGAACATGCGGAGTGTCCGCTAGCATCAATTTTCGCCCGCCGCAATCGACGCCTTCGCTGGCCCTACCGATTGACGATCTGTTCAGCCCTGGATGCCTTGCCGCATCGCGCCCTACATGACGGGAAACGCGAAAGGACAATCATGGGATTGCTCGTCGATGGCAAATGGCAGGACCGCTGGTACGACACGAAAAACAGTGGCGGCAAGTTCGTGCGGGCGCAGTCGCAGTGGCGCGACTGGATCACGCGCGACGGCACACCGGCCGGAGGCCGCAGCCGCGGCTTCAAGGCGGAGCCCGGCCGCTATCACCTCTATGTCTCGCTCGCCTGTCCTTGGGCGCACCGGACGCTGATCTTTCGCGCGCTGAAGAAGCTGAACGCCATTATTTCGATATCGGTGGTGCACCATTTCATGGGTGCTGAAGGCTGGACGTTCCTGGCCGAGGACGGCGCGACAGGGGACACGCTCTACGGCCTCGACTTCCTGCACCAGATCTACACCAGGGCCGATCCGGCCTATTCGGGCCGGGTGACGGTGCCGGTGCTATGGGACAAAAAGGAACAGACTATCGTCTCCAACGAATCCTCCGAGATCATTCGGATGCTCAATTCGGCCTTCGACGAATGGGGTGATGCCAGCCTCGATTTTTACCCGGAAGCCTTGCGTGGCGAGATCGACGCAATCAACGCGCTGGTTTATCCCGCCATCAACAATGGCGTCTATCGCGCCGGTTTCGCCACCACGCAAACGGCCTATGAGGAGGCGTTCGGCGAGCTGTTTTCGACGCTCGATGCGCTGGAAGATCGCCTTTCCAGGCAACGTTACCTGGTTGGTGACCGCATTACCGAGGCCGACTGGCGGCTGTTCACCACTCTGGTGCGCTTCGACCCGGTCTATGTCGGCCATTTCAAGTGCAACCTGCGCCGCATCGCCGACTATCCGAACCTGTCGAACTATCTGCGCGACCTCTATCAGGTGCCTCGTGTCGCCGAGACGGTGAACCTGCACCACATCAAGGCGCATTATTACGCCAGCCACGGGACCATCAATCCGACCCGGATCATACCGGTCGGGCCGGCGCTCGACTATGGTGCGCGGCATGATCGGGGGCGGTTCAGGAAGGCTGCAGCCTGACCTACCAGTAAGCCGATGCCGGCTCGCCCCTAAAAACCTCAGCGATCCGCCGCAGCGTTGCCGGCGTCGTGCTTTCCGGCAAGCGATCGAGCGGGAAAAAGCCGGCCTCGGCGATTTCATGGTCGGGCAGTTTCGGCGCGGTTTGGCTGAAATGCTCGACCAGGTAGAAGCCGACATGGTCGCGGCGGCTGGCGCGGCGGTTGAAATGCATCGATCTGAAAACCGGTGGCGCGGCCAGCGCGATGTTGCCTTCCTCGGCGAGTTCGCGGGCCAGCGCCTCGGTCATCGTCTCGCCGATCTCGACGCCGCCGCCGGGAAGCTGCCAGCCCGGCACATAGGTGTGGCGAATGAGAAAGACGGAATTGTTGGCGGCATCGTGGATCAGGCCGCGCACACCGAGCGTCATCGGCCGCCGCAGCACGAAATAGAGATGGAACAGCCGGGCCCTCAAACCCGGCCAGCCGGTCTGGCGGAACGGAGCCTCCTCATCGGTCGCCATCAGTAGCGAAACCGTGGGTGGAAAGCCGCGTGCGCGTCGCCTATGAAGGAGGAATGTTCAGGCTCGCGCATATTTCCGATGTCCATCTGGGGCCGCTCCCCGATGTATCCTATCGCGATCTCGCGTCCAAGCGCGTGCTCGGCTATGTCAACTGGCAGCGCAATCGCCGCCGCCACATGCACGATGCCGTCATCGATGCCATCGTCGCAGACATCAAGGCGCAAAACCCGGACCATCTCGCCGTCACCGGCGACCTCGTCAACCTGGCGCTCGACGGCGAGATCGAGATGGCCAAACACTGGCTCGAGACGCTTGGGGCGCCGCATGATGTTTCGGTCGTGCCGGGAAACCATGATGCCTATGTGCCCGGTGCCTTCGACAAGATCTGCCGGTCATGGGCGGCGTGGATGAGCGGCGACGGTGTCAACACGCCGGTCGATCGCAATGCCTTCCCCTATCTGCGCGTGCGCGGCAATGTCGCGCTGATCGGCGTCTCGACGGCGCGCGCCACGGCGCCCTTCATGGCCAATGGTTTCTTCATGGAGGAGCAGGCGGCTCGGCTCGGCAAGATCCTCGAGAGCACTGCGAAGCAGGGGCTGTTCCGCGCGATCATGATCCATCACCCGCCGGTGCGGGGCGCCGTCTCCCAACACAAGCGGCTGTTCGGCATCGCCCGCTTCCACAAGATCGTCCGCCGCCACGGCGCGGAGCTCGTGCTGCACGGCCATTCGCATCTGCCATCGCTGTTCCAGATCGGGCTCCGCGGCGCGAAGGTCCCGTTCGTCGGCGTCGCCGCCGCCGGCCAGGCGCCGGGCGGCAAACATCCCGCCGCGCAGTACAATCTGTTCGAGATCGACGGCGAAAAGGGAAACTGGCGCATCCACCTGACGCGGCGCGGCTTGACCGGGCCGTCCCTACCGCCTGCCGATCTGCAGACCCTGGAGCTCGGTGTCGAGGCCGACGCGGCTATGGCCGCCAGTTGAGAACAATGGCCGCGAGGCGGTCCCAGAACAGCGCAGCCGACACCGCGAGACCAACCAGTCCGCCGGCGGCGATCAGCCCAAGGCCGGACAGGAAGGCCGACCAGCCCCTGCCTTGCGTCGACGCTCGCAGCG
>NZ_JAPYKP010000257.1:0-3596 GCF_037179725.1 Mesorhizobium sp. Cs1321R2N1
GCCGCGCACCAGCCCGACGCCGGCCCACAGATTGGGCGAGACGACCAGTCTGTCGCGGCGGCCGCTATGCAGTTCGGCCATCCGGCGCTGGCCGACCGAGTCCATCTGGTTGAGGAACCGCGCCTGCGCGTTCTCGATCTGGGCATCGGTGACGTGGCTGATCAACCGGTCGGCGGCACGCCAGGCTTCGTCCTCGGTTTCGCGAACAATGAAATGCAGCCGAATGCCGAAACGCAATTCGCGACCGCGCGATGCCGCTTTCGCGCGCGCCGATGCCAGCTTCTCGGCGACCTGCGCCGGTGGCTCGCCCCAGGTGAGATACATATCAACCAGATCGGCGGCGAGATCCTGCCCGGCATCGGACGAACCGCCGAAATAAAGGGGCGGCCGTTCCTGTGATGGCAGAAGGTCGAGGCGGCCATTCTCGACGCGGTAATATTTGCCGTCGAAATTGACACGCTCGCCGGACACCAGGCCGCGCCAGATGGTCAGGAACTCCTGCGCCTGCGCATAGCGCTCGTCATGCGGCAGGAAGACGCCATCGCCGGCAAGCTCGGCCGGATTGCCGCCGACCACGACATTGAGCAGCAGGCGGCCGTTGCTCAGACGGTCGAGTGCCGCCGTCTGCCGCGCGGCGAAGGTCGGCAATGTGACGCCCGGCCGCAACGCGACGAGGAATTTGAGCCTTTCGGTCAGCGTCGCCAGTCCGGTTGCGGTGATCCAGGAATCCTCGCAGTTCTGCCCGGTCGGCAACAGCACACCGGGGAAGCCGAGGCGGTCGACTGCCTGCGCGATCTCCTTGAAATATCCGAACTCCGGCGGCCGCTGCTGCAGCTCGGAGCCGAGATAGGAACCGTCGCCATGAGTCGGTATGAACCAGAAGAAATCGAGTGGCTTGGCTGGCGTGGTCAAGGCGGGCCTCCTGGAGGTCAAGGCATGAACGGCAACGGCGCCGGGCGTTTCTCCACCCGGCGCCGCGTGACGAAAAATCAATTGCCCGGCGCTGTCCAAACCGCGTCGGAAATCCGCACCGCATTGGGGATCAGGCCGAGCTTGTAGAAGCGGTCGGCGGTAGCCTGCTGGCCGGCTACGATCTCGCCGGTGATCGGAAAGACGCCGAACTTGGTGCGATTGGCGGCGATGGTCTGTGCGTCGAGCGGCACCCCGGTCACCTCATGCAGCGCTTGCGCCACCTTATCGCGATTCTGGTCCGCCCATTTCGCCGCCTCGCCAAGCGCGGCGATGGTCGTGGTGACGATTTCGGGATGCGCCTTGGCGAAATCCTTGTTGGCGAGGAAATAGGTGTTGACCTTGAGCACCTCGCTGGAGCGGGCCAGCACACGCGGCTGGTAGCGGGTTTCGGCGATGGCAAAGAACGGATCCCAGACTGCCCAGGCATCTATCTGGTCGCTGGCGAAGGCGGCGGCCGCATCCGCCGGGCTGAGATAGACCGGCGTGATCTGGTCGAAGGCAACGCCTGCCTTTTCCAGCGCGGCGACGAGAAGATTGTGCGCACTGGTGCCCTTGCCGACACCGACGCGCTTGCCCTTGAGATCGGCGACCGACTGGACCGGCGAGGCCGGCTTGACGAAGATCGCCTCGCCATCGCCATTGGACGGCAGTGCCGCGGCATAGACGATGTTGGCGTCCGCCGATTGACCAAAGATCGGCGGCGCGTCGCCGGTCCAGCCGGCATCGATGGCGCCGACATTGAGCGCTTCGACCAATGGCGGCCCGGCGGTGAACTCGACCCACTTCACGGTGACGCCCTTGTCGCCGAGCGCCTTCTCGATCACCTGCTGCTGCCTGGCGATCACCGGCAGGCCGGTCTTCTGGTAACCGATGCTGAACTGCTTCAGGTCCTGCGCGGCAGCGCCGAACGACAGCACGACTGTCGCGGCCAGGAGGCCGATGCCGAAAACGCGTCTCGTCTGATTGAACATGATCCCTCTCCTTCAATGCCTGGGCAGCGCCGAGAAACTTCCGATCGATCGGAGTGGGACTTAGGCTAGGTAGGTCTATAAATTTAGTAGAGAAAGAATTTTGCGAGATGAATCGGCAAGAGGAAATTGTTTTCCACGTCCCAATCGAGCGGCAAGGCCGTTGGCAACTCTCTCTTCCCTGTACGGGAAGGGACCCGTCATCGACGGGTCGCCACCCGTCAGCAACTCACTGCGACCAGTACTGCCAGGCCCAGTAAAAACTCTCGTCGCGCGGTGGAAGGCGGTCGCGCCCGGCCAGGAACTGGACCGGCGCCGGCGATCGCGAGCGGTCGTCTCTTGCCGCTTTCTCGTCGGATGCAAGGCCGAGCAGCCAGGAGCCGACATGGGCAAACAACACGGCGGTCGAATGGGTCATCGTCATTCTCCTTTTCCGATCATTCTCGTCCGGCCCACGGGACGAGCACGCGCTCGATCCGGCGGATGGTGAATTCGAGCACGAAGGCGATGGCCGCGATTACCAATATGCCCATCACCACCACGTCGGTGACGAGGAACTGGGCCGCGGACTGGATCATGAAGCCAAGCCCGCGCGTCGCCGCCACCAGTTCGGCCGCGACCAGTGTCGACCAGCCGGCGCCGAGCGCGATGCGCAAGCCGGTCAGGATCGAGGGCAGGGCGCTGGGCAGGATCACATGGCGGACCACTTGCACTCGCGTCGCACCAAGCGAACGCGCGGCGTTGATGCGCTCCCGCGAGACGCCGCGAACACCGGAGGCGGTGGACAGGGCGACCGGCGCCAGCATGGCGATGGCGATCACCAGGATTTTCGACGGCTCGCCGATGCCGAACCAGATGATGACCAGCGGCAGATAGGCCAAAGGCGGTATCGGCCGCAGGAATTCGAGCAGCGGATCGAAGATGCCGCGCCCCACCGTGCTGATGCCGATGGCGAGCCCCACCGGCACGCCGACCAGGATGGCGGCGACCAGCGCTGCGAACACGCGGCCCAGGCTGGCGACGACGTGCTGCAGCAGCGTCGCGTCGACGAAGCCGTCGCTGATAACCACGACGAACTTGTTCCACACGGCGAGCGGCGAGGGCAGGAACACCGGAGACACCAGCTGCAGGCGGGCCGACAGCGTCCAGAGCGCCAGCACTGCCAGGATGGTGACGGCGCTGACCATGCGCGCCGAAACGCCGGTCCGTTTCGCCCGTGGCCTGGACCAGGGCACCGACAGGCCGTCGGTTTCATCTGTCCTTGAAACGGGCCGTTCCGTGTAGAAGGAAATGGTCATGCCGCCTCTCCCTCGAAGATCGCGTCGGTCAGTTCGCCGCGCGCCGCCGCGAAGGCCGGATCGGCCTTGATGACGCGAATGGGCTCGCCCGAGACATAGCGCCGGGAGAAACCCGGCTCGAAGGTTCGCACCACGCGGCCAGGGCCGGGCGCCAGCACGACGATGCGGGTGGCGAGCACCAGCGCCTCCTCGATGCCGTGCGTCACCATCAGCACGCCGGCATGGCTTGCCGTCCAAAGGTCGAGCAGCGTCGTCTGCATGCGTTCGCGCGTCAGCGCGTCGAGCGCGCCGAGCGGCTCGTCGAGCAGCAGGAATTCGGGTTCGGCGGCGAGCGCGCGGGCAAGGCCGACACGCTGGC
>NZ_JAPYKP010000258.1:0-3534 GCF_037179725.1 Mesorhizobium sp. Cs1321R2N1
TCCGACGAAGCCGACGAGGCCCGCGCAGAGGCCCGTGAGGCCGGCAGGCTGGAGCTCGAACTCAGGGCGGCGGGCATCGAAGCCGAGCGATCCGCGCTACGCGACATGTTCCGCAGCCAAGAGATCAATGATCACACGATGCGCGCCCTGTTTTCCGAAATCACATTGGCCGAGGCCTTGCTGAAGCAGCGGCGGGACAGGAAATAGCGGTCCGCCCCGATCCTTTGCCGCAAACCGGCCAGCAAATTTCGCGCCGCAAACGTGGCGAGCCCAAAACAACTGTGTTAATGGCCGGCGAACGCAATGCATGTCGCCCAGAACCGCCCAGTGGTTTGGGACGACTGCATCCACGAATTTGCCCTTCCAACCCCGGGGAACTCAGGCCATGGCAACAGCAGCGGCGGCGTCCAACAAATTCGAATCCTTTTTCGAAACCACTTTGGAAGATGCCGATCCGGAGATCTTCGGCGCCATCCGCAATGAACTCGGTCGCCAGCGCCACGAGATCGAGCTGATCGCTTCGGAGAACATCGTCTCTCGCGCCGTGCTCGAAGCGCAGGGGTCGATCATGACCAACAAATATGCCGAGGGCTATCCGGGCAAGCGCTACTATGGCGGCTGTCAGTTCGTCGACGTGGCCGAGGAACTGGCCATCGAGCGCGCGAAAAAGCTGTTCGGCTGCAACTTCGCCAACGTCCAGCCCAATTCCGGCAGCCAGATGAACCAGGCGGTGTTCCTGGCGCTGCTGCAACCCGGCGACACCTTCATGGGCCTCGACCTCAATTCCGGCGGCCATCTCACCCACGGCTCGCCGGTCAACATGAGCGGCAAATGGTTCAAGGTCGTCTCCTATGGCGTGCGCAAGGACGACCATCTGCTGGACATGGACGCCATCGAGAGGACCGCGCACGAGACCAAGCCGAAGCTGATCCTGGCCGGCGGCACCGCCTATTCGCGCATCTGGGACTGGAAGCGTTTTCGCGAGATCGCGGACGCGGTCGGCGCCTATCTGATGGTCGACATGGCGCACATTGCTGGCCTCGTTGCCGGCGGCGTGCATCCCTCGCCCTTGCCGCACGCCCATGTGGTGACGACCACCACGCACAAATCGCTGCGCGGCCCGCGCGGCGGCATGATCCTGTGCAATGACGAGGACATCGCCAAGAAGATGAATTCGGCGGTGTTCCCCGGCCTGCAGGGCGGTCCGCTGATGCATGTCATTGCCGCCAAGGCGGTGGCCTTCGGCGAAGCGCTGAAGCCGAGCTTCAAAGTCTATGCCGAAAGCGTCGCCGCCAACGCCAAGGCGCTGGCTTCCAGCCTCAAGGAAACGGGCCTCGATATCGTCTCCGGCGGCACTGACAACCACCTGATGCTGGTCGACCTCAGGCCCAAGAACGCCACCGGCAAACGCGCCGAAGCGGCCCTTGGCCGCGCCAACATCACCTGCAACAAGAACGGCATCCCCTTCGATCCGGAAAAGCCCTTCGTCACTTCGGGCGTGCGGCTGGGCACGCCGGCCGGCACCACGCGCGGCTTCGGCCAGGCCGAATTCCGTGAAATCGGCAAGCTGATCGCCGAGGTGCTGGATGGGCTCAAGGTCGCCAATTCCGACGAAGGCAATGCCGCGGTCGAGGCGGCGGTCAAGGCCAAGGTCGTCGCATTGACCGATCGATTCCCGCTCTATCCCTATCTCGGTTGACCATCCTTATCTGGCTTGACCATCCTATCTCGGTTGACCGGGCGCGACGCGTCATCTTTTATCCGCCGGCAGTGCGTCACCCCTGATCGGGTGACGCATGGAACTGGAGAATTGATGATGCGCGATTTTTGTCTTGCCTCACTTGGCGCCTTCGGTTGGCTGGCTGCTTGCGGGTCCGTTTTGGCGCAGACGCCGCCCGCTCCGGACATGCCCGCCACCAGCAGTTTCGGCCGATGGACGACCATGGTCGATACGCTCGACACCGGCCAGGATGCGCACAAGACCTGCGCGGCCTCCACGGCGTTCTTCGACGCGGGTGGCAATTCGGGCACGCTGACATTGTCGATCTCGACCGGCGACGCGCTGCCGCCCGATGCTTATCCGGCCATCATGATCACCATCGACAACCGGACCCTGCCGGCCGACAAGAAGATCGCGGCCATCTTCGGCGATCCGGGCGTCAAAGTTTCCGCGACGGTTTACTCCAACGATGCCGTCAATGGCCGTCCCAGCTGGACGATAGACAACCAGGCCAAGACAAGTTTGGCGTTGCTGCGGGCCATGCGAAAAGTCACATCGCTCGACGTCACCTTCGGCAAGCAGGCCGTCGCCAGCATTCCGATGGACGGTTTCACAAAGGCCTATCGCAATCTCGGCACATCTTGCGGCTTCCCAACCAAGGATGTTGCGCCTTAACGGCTTGGCTGGAGCAAGCGGGGCCATGGACATTCTCTGGAAAGGCGTGGTCGGCGGGCTGGTGACGGCCCTGATCGTCTGGGCGTCCAAGCGGGGCAATGTCTTACCCGGGATCCTGCCGCTGGCGCCGACTTTGCCATCATCGCGTTGCTCGCTGTCGGCGCCAAGGGCGATCCAGGCGGATTCCGCGATGCCTGCCTTGCCGGAATGAAGACGATTCCGGCCTATCTCGCCTTCCTCGGCGCCTGCTGGCTGTTCATCGAAGGTCGACTATCGCCTGGCTGTTGCCGGCGGCATCGCAGTCTGGCTGCTTGCCGCGCTGGCAATCTTCCTCGCGCCTCGCTATCTCTGAGGCGCGGCAGGCCGTCGAAGAAACGGAACTGCTTCAATCCGGACCGGAAAGGCTCTAAGCCTTTTCACCTCACCAGATTCGCGAACCCAAGGCTCTCCATGCGCTGTCCCTATTGCCAGTCCGAAGATACGCAGGTGAAGGATTCGCGCCCCGCCGAGGACGGCGCGGCGATCCGCCGGCGGCGTGTCTGCCCCGATTGCGGCGGCCGTTTCACCACGTTCGAACGCGTGCAGTTGCGCGACCTCGTCGTGGTCAAGAAATCAGGGCGAAAAGTGCCGTTCGACCGCGACAAGCTGTTGCGCTCGGTCGAGATCGCGGTGCGCAAGCGCAACGTCGACCCCGAACGCATCGACCGCGCCGTGACCGGCATCGTGCGCCAGCTCGAAAGTTCCGGCGAAACGGAAGTGGCTTCCGGCGAGGTCGGCCGGCTGGTCATGGATGCACTGAAGTCGCTCGACGATGTCGCCTATGTGCGCTTCGCCTCGGTCTATCGCAATTTCCGCGAGGCCAAGGATTTCCACGAGCTGCTCGGCGAGCTGAAGGGGGATGAGGAAAAGAGCGAAGAGGACGCCGGCTGAGCATGGCAGCACCGCAACGCAGCGAGGCCGAGCAAGCGGCCCTTGACCGCCGTTTCATGGCCGCTGCCTTGCGGCTGTCGCGCAAGAACGCCGGTCGCACCTCGACCAATCCATCCGTCGGCACCATCATCGTGCGTGACGACGGCTCAGGCCCGATGATCGTGGGTACCGGCGTCACCGCGATTGGGGGCCGGCCGCACGCCGAGACC
>NZ_JAPYKP010000259.1:0-3454 GCF_037179725.1 Mesorhizobium sp. Cs1321R2N1
ACGCAGCGGCGTCAGACGGGCATTCTTGTGGATGTTCATTCGGACCCTCCGATCTGTACTGAAGCCTGGTAACTCCAGTCTCCTCGGTTCGGTCCGAATGGACAACCTCCCGAAAGCTCACAACTAGGTCTGCAATGGGCACAGCACGAGGGTTTAACTCCAGCCCAAAGAACTGGTGCGGATCAACCGTCTCGCCCTTCATCAGGAACTTCGGTGCATCCTCGCCAAGGTCGTCCAGGGCCTCCAGCACCTCGCCTTCAAGCCGCTTCATCAATTCGAGGCTGACATAGAGGAAGTTGCCTGTGCCACAGGCTGGGTCCAGAACACGTGTCGTGCAGAGTTTGTGGTGGTAATCCTTCACCGCAGCCAAGGCTCCAGCTTGGTCCCCTTTGTCTCGTAGTTCCTTCACCTGCCCCTGAACAAGCTCCCAATCGGCGCGCAACGGTTCGACTATCGTGGGCACAACAAGACGTTCGACATAGGCGCGCGGCGTGTAGTGCGCTCCCAACTTCGACCGCTCGTGCGGATCAAGCGCACGCTCAAGCAGCGTACCGAAGATGGCAGGCTCTACATCTGACCAATCCTTACCTGCTGCGATCCACAGCTCGCTGATGTCGTCGCGCGCGAGAGGCAGGGCTGTTCGCTTCTTGAACAGCGAACCATTGAACTTTTTCAACGTCGCGTTCAGATGAGGAGCATAGCCGCCACTGTCCATCACAGCCCAAAGGCTTTCCAGCGCCGAAACGAAATGTTCGGGCGTGTCTTTCATCTGCCCGAGTAGCTTCTGGAAACCCTTCTCGGGAATGAGCTTCACGTCTTCCGCGAACATCGTGAACAGACAGCGCATCAGGAACTCGGCAACGTCCTTTGCGTCGTGCTTGCCCTCCAGCCGCTTCGCGATCCTCGCGAGTCGTTCGGCTATGTCTCGTGTGACCTCGGCTGAAACCTTGGTAGGGTCCAGCGAATGCGGGTCAGTCCAAATGGCGCGGAGCCGCGCCTGTACCTTCGCATCCCGAAGATCGTCCATGCCGATGCGGTAGGACTGCCTATCGGGGAAGTGGGCGTAGTTCTTGCCTTGGCCGGAGAAGTCAGCATAGACCTCTATCACATGCCCGACATCGACCACGAGCAGGAAGGGCGGATAGCCGTGTTCGACCGGCAAGGCCCGAGCGTAGTCCTCCGCCTGCTTACGCGCGGCTAGCATGACCTGATCCCAGCCCCTCGTACCGCGCTTAGCCTGGCCGGGTTTGCGGTGGGATGCCTCCTCTGGGATCAACAGCAACTGGCTGGCATCGACCTTAGCAGCCTGACGTTTGCCCGACTGCTTGGCTTCGAGGATGAAGCTACCCTTGCGATAACAGTCGATTCTTCCTGCGGAGCGAGTGCCGTCAGGATGCTTGAAATCCACCCTACGCTCGAACACATAGTCGTTCAGATGATTTTGTTCCTGCGCCATAGCAGGACGGTCGAGACCTAAAGCCTCGCACAGGCCCATTACAAAGAGTTGGTAGTTGGCAAGTTCGGACCCGCCGGAGGCTTGCGCCTCGGCAATAAGTGTTTCGAGCCTAACGATATTGATCGGTTGTTCCCCCATACCCTAAGTATTCGAACACGCACCAGAAAGACAATGAGAAACATGACGCACAAGGACGATGTTTTTTCACGCGAGCATCCAACATCAATCCATGCGAGTGCTGACGTGGTTGCCCCCACCTCCAAAATCCGGCGCGTCCTGATCACCGGCGCTGGCGCTGTTGACGGCATCGGCTTTGCCATTGCGCGCCGGTTTGGCCAGGCGGGATATGCGGTTTTCCTCACCGGCGCCAGTGCGCGGGTGCTGGAGCGCGCTGGCGAGCTTCGGGGCGAGGGCATTTATGCCACGGCCGCGGTCGCCGATCTCACCATTGCCGCGGAGGTGGCGCGGCTGCGGGCCGAGGTCGGCGCTGTCGATATCCTGGTCAACAATGCCGGCATGGGATCGCTGGCCTCGCCGTCTGTCGACAAGACGTTCCTGGCGATGAGCGAGGCCGAGTGGGACCAGGGCATCGAGACCAGTCTGAAGACAGCGTTTCTCGTCACCAGGGCGTTTCTGCCGGCGATGGTCGAAGCGGGGTATGGGCGCATCGTCAATGTCGCATCGGTGACCGGGCCGCTGGTCTCCTACCAGGGCACCGCCGCCTATTCCGCCGCGAAGGCCGGGATGGTCGGCCTGACCCGTACATTGGCGCTGGAAGTGGCGCGCCACGGCGTCACCGCCAATGCCGTGGCGCCTGGCTGGATCGAGACAGGCGCGTCGAGCGAGGCGGAGCGGATAGCGGCCCTGCATGCACCGCCGGGCCGCGCCGGCCGGCCGGACGAGGTCGCGGCGGCGGTCGTGTTCCTGGCCTCGGAGAGCGCCAGCTATATCAACGGCGCCTTGCTGGTGGTCGACGGCGGCAACAGCCTTGAAGAGCGCAAGGGATAGCCGCGCGGCCAAGCCCTATGCCCGGGTGGATTTCGACCTTCGTAATTCCTTCCACCCGAATTGAACCGTGATCTCTCTCGGGAGTCAATTTCCGCGCTGCCAAACAGGGCCCGCCACGCGCCGCTTGACTCAATCATCAGTCTACACTAATCATAAGCCATGACTGTTGATAGCGCACAGCTTGCCGCCCTGGGTGATCCGACCCGAAGGCAGATTTTCGAGCTGATCGCGGAGCGGCCGCGCACGGTGGCGGAGGTCACGCGGCAGGTCAGCGTGTCGCAGTCCGCGGTGTCGCAGCATCTCAAGGTGCTTCGGGATTCGCGGCTGGTGCGCGCGGAGCCGAAGGGCGCCAGCAACGTCTACCACATCGATCCGCACGGGCTTGGCCAGATGCGCGCCTGGCTCGACCGGTTCTGGAGCAAGACGCTCGCGGCCTACAAGCTGGCCGTCGAGACCCCACCAGAGGAGTGACCATGAACACGCAAGTCCCCATCGCCTCCGTGAAACAATCCGTGGTGGTCGAGGCGCCGATCGCGCGCGCCTTCAAGGTCTTCACCGAGGATTTCGGCAGTTTCAAACCACCGGAGCACAATCTGCTTGCAGCCCAGATCGCAGAGACGGTGTTCGAGCCTCGGGTCGGCGGCCACGTCTATGACCGCGGCGTCGATGGCAGCGAGTGCCGCTGGGCGCGCGTGCTGGCTTACGAGCCGCCCAACCGCGTGCTCTTGAGCTGGGACATCAGCCCGCAATGGCGCATCGAGACCGATCCGGCCAAGACCAGCGAGTGGGAGGTGCGGTTCACCGCCGAAACGGCTGAGCGCACCCGCGTCGAAATCGAGCACCGCAACCTGGAGCGCCATGGCCAGGGCTGGGAAGGCGTCCGCGACGGCGTCGCCGGCGATCAGGGCTGGCCGCTCTATCTGCAGCGCTATGCCGAGCTGGTCGCCCGGCAGGCCTGACCGCAGTTTTTATAGGCGCTTCGCCGCAGGG